>CALNAL010000137.1 GCA_937874445.1 uncultured Acetobacteraceae bacterium
CGGCGAGGATGGTGGAGAGGCGCTGAAGGAAGGTTTCCGCTGTCATGAGAACAAACATAGAACATTTCGCCGCGGAAGGCAAGGGAAAAAAGGATTTCATTCCTCTCGCCCCCTGCCTGCCCCAGTTTCGGAACCTTAACGAATAAAGCTTTCCTGGTTCTCCTTTCTCGAAAGGAGAACGCCTTGTCTTCCCCTGCCTGCCTTGCCGATCGCGCCCGAGGCGTGCCTCTGCGAGGCCTGGCATGGGGTGCAAAGACGAGGGAGGCTTTTTTTTCTGAAGGAAAAGAAGCAAAAGGGCTTTCGTTCCCTGGAAACGAAGGCTGGATCTGGCCGTTTTCGTCAGGGAGTGCTGATCCTGCGGGGACGCAGGAAATAGGCTTCCCGAGGCGCAGAAAAGCAGCCGTGGAGATCATGGTAACCATACGCGATGTCGCCCGCCAAGCCGGGGTGTCGACCAGTTCGGTCTCGAATGTCCTCAATGGCCGGGTACATCTCATGCGGCCCGAGACGCTGCAGCGGATCGAAGAGGCCATGCGGCAGCTGAGCTACCAGCCAAATCGCGCGGCGTTGCAGCTCAAGACGGGGCATTCCGATATCATCGGGCTGCTGGTTCCATCGATTGCCAATCCGAGCTTTGCCGCCCTCGCCCTGGCCCTCGAAAAAGAGGCGCGCGATTCCTACGGGTATCGACTCCTGCTGGGCAATACGCACCGCGACAGGGAGGAGGAAACGCGCTTTCTCGATGACCTGCTCAGCCATGGCGTGCGCGGGATGATCGCGGTCGCCTCCGACATCGCGGGAGATCACTTCCGTGCGGCCGTGCGCCGCGGGGTCAGCGTGATCGACTACGACGGCCGCACGGCGGCGCGCGCCGGATCGCGCCAGATGCCGATCGACAGTGTTTCGATGGACAACGTCCGCGCGGGGGAAATCGCCGCCCGCCATCTCATCGACGTCGGGTGCGTGTCGCTGGCCTTCCTGAGCGAGGCCGGGCAGATCGAGAGCCGGCGCGACAAGATGGCCGGTTTCCGCCGGGCCGCCCAGCAGGCCGGGGTTGCCGCGCAGGTCGTCGAAAAGCGGGCGGCCGACGAATTCGGCGACGCCTCGATGGTCGAACTCGGACGCGAACTCGGCTGCCGCCTCGCGCAGATGAAACAGCGGCCGGACGGCGTCGTCTGCATCAACGACATGTTGGCCATCGGCCTGCTCAGCAGCCTGCGCGACTGCGACGTGCGAGTCCCCGAGGACATCTGCGTGGTCGGCATCGACGACATCTTCCTGGCGCCGCTGGTGACGCCTCCCCTCACCTCGGTGAGGCCGCCGCTGGCGGAGCTGGCCCGCCTGATGGTCGATCGCATCGTGGCCCGGCAGTCCGACCCCGACCTCCCGGGCCAGGAGTTTCTTCTCGCTCCGGTGCTCTCGGCGCGCGCCTCGACAAGGCGGCCGGGGCAGGGTCAATAGGTCTCGCTCTTCTCCAGCTTGACGACGCCAAGGGTCAACAGGATGTTGGCGAAGCGGCGCGTCTCTCCCGTGGCCACCAGCAGCGACGTGGCCGGCAGGGCCACCCGCCGGTAGAACTCCTGCCGCTCGGCATATTCGATTTCGACGCCCGCGGGCAGCAGGCTGCGGTATTCGCCGACGATGGGGGCGACGGCCCCGTTCGGGATTTCCATCATCAGCGCGGATTGGACCGGGACCGTATCGAGCAGCACCGAGAGGACATCCGTGGTCCGGGTGATGCCGGGCGCCAGATTGAGGAACACGCGCCGGGTGTCCGGATGCGATTTCGATATGAACGGGTAGTTGCCATCGGCCAGCAGGACCTGGGAGAAGTGGCCCGACCGGGCCAGCGCGTCGAGCATTTCAGGCTGGAGGAGTCGTGTCTTGAGCATGAGAATTCCAAAGCCTCGGGGGAAAGGGGCGGCAGTTCCGCCGCATCGTGATCTGTTCCTGAGGCTGCCTGCGGTTTTTGAATCGCGGGCAGCCTCCGGCGCAGTGTCGAATCGGGCATCTTCCGGTTCCGGCTGTTTCTGCCGGAACCGGATGCCTTGTCAGGCGCAGTAGATGCCGCCGTTGATGTCGAGCGTCGCCCCCGTAATGAATCCGTCGAATTCGGAGGCGAGATAGACGATGGCGCGGGCAACATCGGCAACGTTGCCAGGCCGGCCCAGGGGAATCTGGCGTACCGTGGCGTCGGCGGATTCCTTGGTGGTGAACGTGTTGTGGAAACGCGTGCCGAGGATCAGTCCCGGGGCTACGGCGTTGACGCGGATGCCCTCGCCGGCGAGTTCGGCGGAAAGGGCCCTGGTCATGGTGAGGATCGCGCCCTTCGTCATGGCGTAGACGAGCGATCCGCCGTGCCCGCCCTTGCGGCCGGCGAGCGATGCGACATTGACGACGGCCGATGCTCCGGCGGCGGCAAGGCTCGGGGCCGCGTGCCGTGTCACCAGCAGGGCCGAGGTCATGTTGACGTCGATGACCTTCTGCCAGAACGGCGGATCCACCTCCCCGAGAGTACGCCGCCCGATCAGGCCTCCGGCGTTGTTGACCAGGATGTCGAGGCCGCCGAGAAAGGCCACCGCGTCGTCGACCAGTTTGTCGGCGGCTTCCTGGCCGGTCAGATCGGCGCGAAGGCGGACGATGCGCCGCCCCCGTGCCGCAGCGCGGGCATCGAGCTCGGCCGGAGGCGAGTCGGAGAAGTAATGCACCGCGACATCGCAGCCGGCATCAAGAAGAAGTTCGACCGTGGCGAGGCCGATGCCCTGCCCGCCGCCAGTGACCAGCGCACGCTTGCCGGATAGAGAACCCATCTCCGCGATTCCTTTCGAGAACGAATGTTAGCCGTTGGCGTAGCCCATGACGCCCGGAAGCCAGGTCGTCAGGACCGGAAAAGCCGCCAGCACGACGATGCCGAAGACCAGAACCGCGAGGTAGCGGGCCAGCCGGGGGATCGCGTGCTTCATGTTGACGCCGCAGACTCCGCAGGTGGCGTAGAGCCCGAGCCCGACAGGCGGAGAAAACAGGCCGAGCCCCATGCACAGCACGACCAGGATCCCGTAGTGCAGCGTGCTGTAGCCGAGCTGGGCCGCAACCGGCACGAGGATCGGGGCAAAGATGATGAGGGCAGGCGCTCCCTCCAGCACGGAGCCGAAGACGGTCACCATCACCAGGGTCAGGAAGAGGAACAGGACGCTCCCCTCGGTCTGGCCCACCGAAACGAGGAAGCTCGCCATGGTCTGGGGAATCATCTGGATCGTCAGCGCGTAGGAGAGGCTGCCCGCGGCGGCGACGATGAACAGCAGCATGCCCGCGTTCGCGGCAACCCGCACGAAGAGATCGATCGTGGCCTTGAGCGTCAGTTCATGGAAGGCCAGGCGGCCCACCACCAGGGCATAGACAACCGCGAATGCGGAAATCTCGGTCGCCGTCGCGATGCCGGCGACGACGCCCCGGCCGATCAGCAGGATCATGACCAGGCCGACCGTCGCGCCGAGCAGGAGCTGGCGCATCGGCATGCGAACCGGATAGGCGGCGTTGACGTCGACGCGGCGGCCGAAGGCGACGGCGGCCACCAGCAGCATGCAGATCAGGAGCAGGGCCGGAACGAGTCCGGCCACGAACAGGGCGCCGATCGAGATGTTGGCGACAAAGCCGATGACGATCAGGTTGACGCAGGGCGGAATGGCTTCGGCCATCACCGCGGAGGCCGCGAACAAGCCGGTTGCGTCCTCGCTCGAATCGCCGACGCGGCGCACCGCGGGCATCAGGACGCCGCCGACGGCGGCCACGTCGGCAAGCTTCGACCCAGAGATGCCCGAAAAGAACGCCATCGTTACGACAATGGTGACCCCGAGGCCGCCGCGGATCCGCCCCATGCCGCGCACGATGAACTCCACGAGCCGGCTCGACATGCCGTTGACTTCCATGGCGGCCCCGGCCAGCAGGAAGAACGGGATGGACAGCAGCACGAAGTGGTCGATGCCGTCGGCCACCTGCTGGGAAAAGAAAGTGAAAGGCAGGAACGGGGAGGAAATGAAATAGGCCATCGCGGACATTCCGAGGGAGAACGCGATGGGAATGCCGCCGATCACGCAGAGGACGAAGCTTACGAGCATCAGCGCGCCGGGAGCCGCGGCCGGATTGGGCCAGGCGGCGAGGAAGACGCGGCCCAAAAGGACGAGCACGGCAACCATCCCCAGCCCCGCCAGGACCGCCTTGAGCGATCCGCGGCAGGCCTGGTCCAGGGCGGTCACCGCCATGATGACCGAACCGAACAGCACAGGCAGCACGTAGATGATCTGGGGAAGGCCGGTCTCCGTCGTCTGGTCCAGCGAGGCGACGAAGAGCTGTCCGCCGGAGATGACGAGACCGACGGCAACGGCAAAGACGATCCAGCGCCCGGCATAGGCGATCACGCGGCGCAGGCGCTGCGGCAGGGACCCGAGGAAGAGATCGACGCTGAGATTGGCGCCCTGTCCGGTTGCCGCCGCCACGCCGGAGAAGACCAGCGTGATCATCAGCGCCCGCGCGACCTCCTCGGACCAGTCGAAAGGCGAGCGGAGCACGTACCGCCAGATGACCGAGAGAAAGACGACGGCGACGTCTGCGGCCAGGGCAACCGCGCCGACGACGCTGGCGATTCCGGTCAGGATGCGGCTGACCCGTTCAAGCAGCCTGGGTGCGGCAGCGTCACCGCTGCACATAGATGCCGTGATCATGGCAAATCCAGTCTTCCCAAATTGTTGCGAACGCCCCCGGATCGGGCGGCAGGGCAGGCAGGATGATCCTGCCGCCCTGCCGGGGGAGCGCAGGCGACCCGATTGGCGGGCCGCGGGACGGGCGCGGTGCGGCGACCGTCTGTCCGCGGTCAGCCCGCGCCGATTTCGTGGAGAACCTCGGCGGCGAGGGCGTATTTCGCGGCAAAGGCGGTCCAGACCGGCTTGACCGCTTGCCGGAAATAGGCCCGGTCGATCTCGTTCACGGTCAGGCCCAGCGTCTTCAGGGCCTCGAACGCCTTTGCCTCGGAAACCTTTGCCGTGGCCCGCTCCTGGTCGGTGGCCTCGGCGGCGGCGGCGAGAAAATCGGCCTTGAGGGCCGCGGGCAGGCGGTTGAAGGACGCCTGGTTCACGACGGCGACAATCGGATTGTAGATGTGCTTCGTGAGCGCGCAGAACTTGGCGATTTCGTAGAACTTGCTGGCCAGCACGGTGGGGGCGTCATGCTCGAGCCCGTCGATCACGCCGGTCTGCAGGCCGGAGTAGACCTCGCCGCCCGGCATCGGGATCGGCGCGGCGCCCATGGCCTTGAGAGTGGCCATGACGTTGGGGACCGGGAGCGCGCGGATCTTGACATCCCGCAGGTCCTGCGGGGTCTTGACGGGGTTGCGGGCAAACACGTTGCGCGCCCCGAGGCTGTAGCCGTAGCCGAGGATGCTGACGTTGCCCTTCTTCTCGAGCTGCTGGCCGAGGAGCTTGCCCGGCTGGCCGCCGAGGACACGCCCGACATCGTCCCATCCGTCGAAGAGGTAGCCGAGATCCAGCACGCCGATCTCCGGGGTGATGGTCGCCCAGATGGAGGTGCCGGAGATCATCATGTCGATGGCGCCGAGGCGGACCTGCTGAATGGCGGCCGATTCCGCGCCGAGCTGGCTGTTGGGGAAGAAGTTGACGACGATCTGCCCGCCGGTGCGCGCATCCAGCGCGGCCTTGAACCCCTTGTACCAGACATAGTGCGAGGAATTTTCGTCGGTCGGCAGCGACGAATACATCCGGAACATGATGGGGGAAGCCGCACCGGCCTGTCCGTGCCAGGCGGCGGTCGCACCTGCGAGGCACGCGGTTCCGGCAGCCAGCGCAAACGTCTGGCGCCGAGTATAGAATTTCATCCTGGGTCTCCCTGTGGTTTCTATTCGTTAACGATAACGTTACGAGATAGTTCTGAAATGTCCCCCGCGCAGGTACGTCCTGTTTCCCTGCAGACGGAGCATTTTTTGCCAGAAAACCGTCTCGAATAACCTACTGTATCGTTACACTAGACAGAATGCAAGTGCGCCCGGCCGCGCGGCGACATTTTTGTCCGCGGATTTTTTGCGAGGCGGCCGGGCGGGACGGGAGCCTTGTTGCCTTCAGGAAAAAGAAGCGCCGGCTTCCTCTCCGCCGTGCAGCAGGCGCGCGGCGTCGAGGGCGAAGTAGGTCATGATCCCGGCGCAGCCGGCGCGCTTGAAGCCGAGCAGGCTTTCCATCATGGCGCGCTCGCCGTCGAGCCAGCCGTGGCCGGCGGCGGCCTTGATCATCGCGTATTCGCCCGAGACCTGGTAGGCGAAGGTCGGCACGCCGAAGCGCTCGTGCACGCGCCGGACGATGTCGAGATAGGGCATGCCGGGCTTGACCATGATCATGTCGGCCCCTTCGGCAAGGTCGAGGGCGACCTCGCGCAGGGCCTCGTCGGTGTTGGCCGGGTCCATCTGGTAGGTTTTCTTGTTGCCGTGCAGCGTGCCCACCGAGCCCACCGCCTCGCGGAACGGGCCGTAGAACACCGAGGCGTATTTGGCGGCGTAGCTCATGATGCAGATGGCGCTGTGGCCGGCCGCATCGAGGGCGGCGCGGATGGCGCCGACGCGGCCGTCCATCATGTCCGAAGGGGCGATGATGTCGATGCCGGCGTCGGCCTGCACCAGGGCCTGGCGGACCAGGGCGGTGATGGTCTCGTCGTTGGCGACATCGCCGCCGCGCAGCACGCCGTCATGGCCGTGGTCGGTATAGGGGTCGAGCGCGACGTCGCCGATCAGGCCGAGGTCGGGGAATTCCTGCTTGAGCAGGCGGGCGGCGCGGCAGATCAGGTTCTTGGGATTGGCGGATTCGCTGCCCTCGGCGTCTTTCTTGCCGGCGGGCGTGGCGGGGAACAGGGCGAGGGCGGGGATGCCCAGGCGCACCGCCGGTTCGACATAGGCGGCCAATTTGTCCAGGGTGACGCGCCGCGCCCCGGGCATGGCGGCGATCTCGACCGACTGGCCCTCGCCTTCCATCAGGAAGATCGGCCAGATCAGGTCGTCGATGCCGAGCGTGTTCTCGGCGACCAGGCGGCGGGTCCAGGCATGGCGGCGGTTGCGGCGCATCCGCACCGTCGGATAGGCGCCCACCGAAATTCCATCCACCCGATCCGCTCCGCCCATGTCAGCCTCCGAAAATGACACGGGAAAGGCTTCTGCGCGCCGGCCGGAAGGATGGGAAGGGCGCGCCTGATAAATGACGGGAACGTCATGAAAGTTCCCCCGTTCGTGATTGCGGCTCTGGAGGGCAGGAGGAAGAATCGCGGGTGCAGGGGGCCGTCGCCCCCTGCCGGGTCCAGGGCAGCGCCCTGGTCGCCCCTCAGTGCAACCCGGCGCGGAGTTCGGCGAGGGTGGTGCGGGCCTGGTCGGCGGCCTCGCCGGAGGGGGCGAGGTGGAGGAAGTGCTCCAGGCAATCCACCGCGGCGGCAGGGCGTTCGGCCTGGCGGTTGAGCAGGCCCGCCTGATGCCACAGGCCGGGGACCTCGGGGGCGATGCGCAGCATGTCCTCGCAGCAGGCCAGGGCGCCGAGGATTTCGCCGGCGGTCATGCGGCGCAGCAGGATGTTGTTCTGCAGGCGCAGCAGGATGCCGCGGTTGGACATCGCGTCGAGCAGTTCGGGGCGGGGCTGGGCGAGCGGGCCCTCGACGGCGCGCAGCAGGCGCTTGAAGCCGCGGGTATCCACCGTGGTGCCGCCGGCGAAGGGGTCGAGCAGGACCTTCGAGCCGTGGGTGTCGCCGGGCACCGGCAGGGCGAGCAGGAAGTGGCCGGGGAAGTCCAGCCCCTCGGCCTCCCAGCCCGCCGCCCGGGCGGCGTGCAGCCAGAGAATGCCGAGCGCCACCGGCAGGCCCCGGCGGCGCTCGATGACGCGGATCAGGTTGGCGTTGCGCGGGTCATCATAGGTATCCACGTCGCCGCCGTAGCGGTGGCGGGCCCCCATCAGCGTGGCGAGCACGCGCAGGCGGCCGGCGAGGTCGTCCTCGGAGAGTTCCCCCGCCATCTCCACCGCGTCGCGCGCGAGCAGCGAGAGGTGGTCCTGGGCGGCGTGCCAGTCGGCCTGGGGAGCGTCGATGCGGGCGAGCTGCACGGCGGCATCCGCCAGATCGATCTCGGCATCCGGCAACTGGCCGATGGCCTCCAGGGCCGCGCGTGCATCACTCATCCTCGGTTCCCCTCTCGGGGAGCGTTGCGGCTCCCCGCGATCTCATCACCCTCCATGGTATCGACTCTTGGCCCGGCGCGCAGCCCCCTCCGCCGGGAAGGCAAGGAAGGCTTCTTTTTCCTGAAGGAAAAGAAGCAAAAGGACTTTCGTTCGTTGGGCTCCGCGTCTGACCCGGGCGCGGAGCCCTTAACGAATGAAGCTTTCCTGGTTCTCCTTTCCCGAAAGGAGAACACCTTCCTTGCCGATAAGGTCAGTCGTCCTCGGCGGCCGGCAGGTAGATTTCCGAGCCGTGTTCGCGGAACTCCGTGCTCTTGGCGGCCATGCCCTCCTGGCGGGCGGCCTCGTCGCGGACGTCCTGGCTGATCTTCATGGCGCAGAATTTCGGGCCGCACATCGAGCAGAAATGCGCGACCTTGTGGGCCTCCTTGGGCATGGTCTCGTCGTGGAAGGCGCGCGCGGTGTCGGGATCGAGGCCGAGGTTGAACTGGTCCTCCCAGCGGAACTCGAAGCGGGCGCGGCTGATGGCGTCGTCGTGCAGGCGCGCCAGCGGGTGGCCCTTGGCGAGGTCGGCGGCGTGGGCGGCGATGCGGTAGGTGATGACGCCGGTCTTCACGTCGTCGCGGTCGGGCAGGCCGAGGTGTTCCTTGGGGGTGACGTAGCAGAGCATCGCCGTGCCGAACCAGCCGATCATCGCGGCCCCGATCGCCGAGGTGATGTGGTCGTAGCCCGGCGCCACGTCGGTCACCAGCGGCCCGAGCGTGTAGAAGGGCGCCTCGCCGCAGGTGGCGAGCTGGCGGTCCATGTTCTCCTTGACCTTGTGCATCGGCACGTGGCCGGGGCCCTCGATCATCACCTGGCAGCCCTTGCCCCACGCGATTTTGGTCAGCTCGCCCAGGGTGTCCAGCTCGGCGAACTGGGCGGCGTCGTTGGCGTCGGCGTTCGAGCCCGGGCGCAGGCCGTCGCCGAGCGAGAAGCTCACGTCGTAGCGGCGCATGATGTCGCAGATTTCGTCGAAGTGCTCGTAGAGGAAGCTCTCGCGGTGGCGCGCCAGGCACCAGCCGGCCATGATCGAGCCGCCGCGGCTGACGATGCCGGTGACGCGCCGGGCGGTGAGGGGCACGTGCGCCAGGCGCACGCCGGCATGGATGGTGAAATAGTCCACCCCCTGCTCGGCCTGCTCGATCAGCGTGTCCTTGAACACCTCCCAGTCGAGCTTGTCGGGGTCGCCGCCGACCTTCTCGAGGGCCTGGTAGATGGGCACCGTGCCGACGGGCACCGGGGCGTTGCGCAGGATCCACGAACGGATGTTGTGGATGTTGCGCCCGGTGGAGAGGTCCATGATGGTGTCCGCGCCCCAGCGGATGGCCCACACCATCTTTTCCACCTCCTCGGCCGCCGAGGAGGTGACCGCCGAGTTGCCGATGTTGGCGTTGATCTTCACCAGGAAGTTGCGCCCGATGACGACCGGCTCCTGCTCGGGGTGGTTGATGTTGGCCGGGATGATGGCACGGCCGGCGGCGATCTCGGCGCGGACGAACTCGGGGGTGACGAACGTGGGGATGGCGGCGCCGAAGCTTTCGCCGTCGGCACGGAGTTCGGCGGCCTGGGCGGCGGCGGCGGTGCGGCCGAGATTCTCGCGGTGGGCGACGTAGATCATCTCCTCGGTGATGATCCCGGCGCGGGCGAATTCCATCTGGGTGACCGGCCGGCCCGCGACCCCGCCCAGCAGCGGGTGCCCGGCCGGGCAGGGGGCGACCAGATGCTCGCCGGTGGCGTGGCCGTTGTCCTCCGGGCGCACCGCGCGGGCGTCCACGCGCGCGAGGCCGCGGGCCGCCAGCCAGGGCGCGCGCAGCGGGGCCAGCCCCGCTTCCAGGTCGATTTTGGCCGCGGGGTCGGTGTAGGGGCCCGAGGTGTCGTAGAGGCAGAGCGGCGGCTCGTTGGCGGTGGGGTGCAGCGCGATCTCGCGGAAGGGCACGCGGATGTCGGGCCGGCAGGCGGGGCTCGACCAGACCTTGCGTGAGCCCGCGATCGGGCCGGTGGTGACACTGGCAGGTTGGGCGGCGGGCTGCTGGGCGGCGGGCGGCGGAGTGACGGTATCAGGCACGGACGCGATCCCTTCTGCGTGGGATCCGGGCGGCCATCGGGGGGAAGCGGGTGCGCAGACCTTCCTGTCCCTCCGCCGGCGTGACCCGGATCAGGTTCAACGGGTCTCCGCGCCCCGCGCGCCCGCGTGGCGGCGGGCGACAGGTCCGGCGGACTCTCAGCCCCCTGGCGGGGCTCCCCTCGGAAGCCCGCAGGATGCGGCCCGGGGCGGGGCGTTGTCAATCATGCCGCGGGGGAAAGGCACAGCAAAGAGAAAGTCTTCTTTTCCTGAAGGAAAAGAAGAAAAAGGACTTTATTCATTTGGCTCCGCGTGTGGGACAGACGGAGGGCCAAATGAATAGAAGCTTTTTCGGTTCCGGTTTCTCGAAAAAGGAGAGCTTTTTCTTTGCCTAGGCGCCGCGCCGGGCGAGCATCGGCCCGAGAGGGGCGCCGCCGAAGAGGTGGACGTGCAGATGAGCCACCTCCTGGCCGCCGTTCTCGCCCATGTTGACCAGGCAGCGATAGCCGGCCTGTTCCAGGCCGAGCTGATGGGCGACGGTGCCGACGGCACGCCAGAAGCCGGCGATCTGCTCGGCGCTGGCCGAGGTCGCGAAATCGGCCAGCGACACCCAGCGGCCCTTGGGGATGATCAGCACATGCACCGGCGCCTGGGGGTTGATGTCGTAGAAGGAAAGCGCCCAATCGTCCTCATAGACCTTTTTGCAGGGGATCTCCCCGCGCAGGATCTTTGCGAAGACGTTGTTGTCGTCGTACGTGCCCAGACCATCAACCGCCATGATGCAACCCTCCCGAGGATTCCTTCGGCATCCTCGGGCTTCGGCGGGGCCGGTGCAAGCCGGACTCCACCGCCAGCGCCCCAGCCACCGCGTAGGGCGGGATCAGCATCAGGTTGTAGCGGATCTGGTTGACCGCGACCGCCGCCTGGAAGGCCAGCATGAACCATCCGGGCAGCGCGAGCAGGAGGAAGCGCGCGTCGCGCCGGCGGACGGCGCGCGCGGTGGTCCAGAGGGCCAGCAGGCCGAGGATCAGCCCCCAGTAGTGGTCGATCAGCGCCCCGCGCATCGCGAACGGCAGCGAGACCATGGCGTGCTTGAAAGGCTCGCGGAAGATATAGGCGCGCAGCAGGTAGGAGAGGTGGTGCTCCCAGCCGCCCGCCGCCGCCACCGTCTCGGTCATCAGCGGGCCCATGCCGATGGCATAGAAGGTGCTGGGCCGCGTCTCCTCCAGGGCGAAGCGGTCGCAGGCGCCGCGCCCGACCAGCAGGCTGCCCAGGCCCGAGCCGTCGGGGGCCCAGCACAGCCAGGCCATCGGGTAGTCGTGCCAGCTCATGGTGTCGAAGGCGATGCGCTGCACCAGCGTGTGGCTGGCATAGCCGAAGGTGAGGGCGGGGCGGTCGAGCACCACCGCGTTGCGCGCCATCCAGGGCAGCGTCGGCAGCGCGAAGCCGAGCGCGAAGGCGGCCAGCAGCATCGCCCGCCGGCCCCGGCGCACCGCCAGCACGACGAGCCACACCGCCACCGCCGCGTAGAACAGATAGAGGAACCCCGGGCGCGTCTGGGTCGCCAGCCCCAGGAACAGCCCGCCCAGCAGCACATGCCGCCCCGGGCGCGGCGAATCCCACGCCGCGAGGGCCGCCGCCGTGGCCGCCGTGGTGCAGAACAGGGTGGGGATCTCGGTCATCAGCTGGTGCGCCGAGATGGTCAGCAGATGCGACGGAATCAGCCCCAGCGCCAGGGCGATCCAGGCACCGCGCACCGAGCCGGTGAGCCGCAGCGCGATGCGCCACAGCAGCAGATAGACCCCCGCCAGCATCAGGAACTGCACACCGCGCACCAGCGGCGCGGTGGTGGGGCAGGCGCCGTTGTGGAAGTCGCTGCCGGCCGAGCAGGCCATGGCGGCGCGGAAGCCCGGGTCGAGCAGCCCTGCCCCGGCCAGCAACGCCGGGTAGAGGGGGGCGAAGCGCATGCCCGGGGGACGCTGGCCCTGGTACGGTCCCTGGGCGGCGGGCGCGGCGAACATCGGGCCGTCGGTGTAGCGCCCGAGGGTCAGCAGGTCGTGGGCGATGCCGACGTAGAATCCCTGGTCGGCGGTGCCGAACTGCGTCGGCCGGCTGTGGCCCCACAGCAGGCCCAGCACCAGCAGGATCACGGCACAGACCGTCCAGGGGGAGCCGGCGAGCCGCTCCCGCATCGTTCTTGCAGGCATGCCGATGCCCTACAGCGCCAGCACCGGCAGCACTACCGCGCTCGGCCGCGCCGCCTCGGCGAACACCGTGTTGACCGCCACCCGCCGCCGCCGCGCCGCGCCTTCCGGATCGCCGGTGTTGGGGTTGACGTCGAACTTGGGGAAGTTGCTCGAGGAGACGTCGAGCCGGATGCGGTGGCCGGCGGCGAACAGATTCGCCGTGTGCAGCACGAACTTCACCCGCACCACCTCGCCCGGGCGGTGCAGCCGCGGCTGCTCGGGCTCGTCGACGTAGCGCAGGCGCTGGATGGTGTCGGCCAGCAGCATCGCGTAGCCGCGCGGGTAGTCGGCATTGGCGGGATGGACGTCCACCAGCTTGACGGTGAAGTCGGTGTCGGGGCCGTCGGTGGCGACGTAGAGGACGATCTCCACCGGCCCCACCACCTGCAGCGGCTGCTTGAGCGGCGCCGTCTGGAAGGCCAGCACGTCGTGGCGCGCCGAGAGCGGCAGATAGGGCGGCCTGGCGCCGAACACCTCCGGGCCGGTCACCTGGTCGAAGCTGCCGGGCATGGCCAGCGGCTCCAGCGAGGTGAAATTGCCGCCGATGGTCGGCACCGGGTCGGCCGGGTCGAAGTCGAAGCGCAGCGGCGTCGCGGAGGCCGCGGGCTCGGCCGGGGTGAGGCGCTGGTCGTTGTGCAGGTAGAGGGTTGCCGGCCGGGCTTCCGGCACCGGCCACTCGTCGGCCGTGATCCACCGCCCGCCGTGGTCGAGATAGCCATGCTCGGTGCGCCGCCCGGTGCCGCCGCCCATCACGAACACCCGCACCGGCGGCTCCGTGTTGGGCACGCCGCGGGTGACGGAATCGAACACGCGCAGGCGGTAGGAGATCCAGTCGCCGGCCCAGGAATCGATGACCGCCGCGGGGCCGAAATCGACGTCGCCGGCCACCCGCACGCTGCGCGCGCCGTGTGTCCAGGGGCCGAGGATCAGCCGCTGCTCGCCGCGTCCGGCCGCGTGCAGGCCGGTGAAGTTGCCGATCGCGCTGACCGCGTAGGGGTCGAACCAGGCCGACAGATGCACGCAGTCGGCGCGCGAATAGCGGTGGTGGTAGCCCGCCGCCCAGATGCCCGCCCGCCGCCAGTAGGAATCCCGCCGGCCGTGGTGCAGGCGCTCGAAGAAATCGGCCTCGTATTCCGGCAGGTGGCGCAGCGGCGAGTGTCCCTGCGTCCACGGCAGGGCGGCGAACCAGGCGCGCATGTCCTCGGCGGCCAGCGCCGCGTGCAGCACCGGGTCGGTCTGCGCTTCCGGCGAGTTCAGCGCGCGCCGCCAGGTCCACATCGCCTGGCGCAGCTCGAAGGCGCCGCCCTGGCGCACCCCGCAGGCCCAGGCGTCCCAGAAGCCGCCGGAATCCAGCACCTGCGCCATCAGCCCCGGCGGGTCGAGCGAGCCCAGCGCCGCCTGGGTGTGTGCGCAATAGGACAGCCCGATCGTGCAGATGTGACCGTCGCACCACGGCTGCTCGTTGATCCACGCGCAGGTCGCGGCGCCGTCCTCCGGCTCGACGAAATACGGGTCGAAGTGCCCCTCCGAGCCGCCCCGGCCGCGACAGTCCTGGAACACCACCGCATAGCCGTGCGCGGTGAAGGCCCCGGCCAGATCGGCGGCGGCGCGCGGCTCGGGCGCGTCCGGCGTGCTCTCCCCGGGGCGCGGCGCCGCGCGGCCGTGCGGCGTGCGTTCGAGAATGACCGGCCAAGGGCCGGCGCCCTCGGGCAGATACACATCGGTGGCCAGACGCACCCCGTCGGACATCGCGACCATTTCGGTCTGCATTGAACTTTCCCTCGGCAGCCTTGGGCCAGCCTGGGGATGTGGCCTCGTGCTGTCAACGGCTCATAGACAGAGGGTGTGTCGCGGGCCGGGGCCGGGAAGGGAAGGAAGGCTTCTTTTTCCTGAAGGAAAAAGAAGCAAAAAGGACTTTCCCCATTTGGCTCCGCGTCTGACACAGGCGCGGAGTCTTCACGAACAAAGCGTTCCTGGTTCTCCTTTCCCGAAAGGAGAACACCTTCCTTGGCCTTGCGGCCCCGCCCGGCCGAGGCCCGACCTGGACGAGGGTCTCATAGAAGGGGGCCCTGCTTGCCTAACCGTCGGGGGCGGGCTAGGAATGCCGCCCATGGTACGGATTTCGTCCCGTTCCGGTCTTGCCTGGCGTCGCTGGCGTTCCATCGCCGCGGCCTAGGTTTTCCATGACCCAGAGCCGCCCCTCTCCGGCGGCTCCCGCTTGTCCTAGGCCATCCCGACGAGCCCCCGCCGAACGTGGAGCGGCCTCACCCTTCCAGGAGGCTTTCCCCGTGCAGCGCGTTTTCTCCGGCATCCAGCCCACCGGCGTTCCCACCCTCGGCAACTACCTCGGCGCGGTGCGCAACTGGAGCAAGCTCCAGGACGGCAACGAGTGCATCTATTGCGTGGTGGACCAGCACGCCATCACCATGGGTCACGACCCCAAGGTCCTCGCCCGGCGCACCCGCGAGATGGCCGCCGCCCTGCTGGCCACCGGCATCGACCCGCAGCGCTCCATCCTGTTCTACCAGTCCGCCGTGCCCGCCCACGTCCGCCTCGGCTGGGTCTTCGAGTGCGTGGCGCGCTTCGGCTGGCTCAGCCGCATGACGCAGTTCAAGGACAAGGCCGGCAAGAACCGCGAGAACGTCTCCGCCGGGCTGTTCACCTATCCCGCCCTGATGGCCGCCGACATCCTCGCCTACAAGGCCACCCGCGTGCCCGTCGGCGACGACCAGCGCCAGCACGTCGAGCTCACCAACGACATCGCCCAGAAGTTCAACCACGACTTCTGCGACGATGAGCCCTTCTTCCCGCTGGTCGAGCCGGTGATCCTCGGGCCGGCCGCGCGCGTGATGAGCCTGCGCGACGGCAGCAAGAAGATGTCCAAGTCCGACCCCTCCGAGCAGGCCCGCATCCTGATCACCGACGACGCGGACTCGATCTCGCTGAAGATCCGCCGCGCCAAGACCGACCCCGAGCCCCTGCCCTCCGAGCCCGACGGCCTGGAGGGACGCCCCGAGGCGAAGAACCTCGTGGGCATCTACGCCGCGCTGACCGATACCGATTCCGCCACCGTGCTGCAGACCTTCGGCGGGCGCGGCTTCGGCGACTACAAGAAGGCCCTCGCCGACCTGCTCGTCGCCAAGCTCGGCCCCATCGCCGCCGAGATGCAGCGCCTGCTCGCCGACCCCGCCACCATCGACGGGATCCTCCGCCACGGCGCCACCCAGGCCGCCGCCATCTCCGAGCCCATCGTGACCGAGGCCGAGCGGCGGGTCGGGTTCCTCAAGGCCTGAGGGGCGCCCGGCCAAGCAAGGAAGGTGTTCTCCTTTCGAGAAAGGAGAACCAGGAAAGCTTCATTCGT
>CALNAL010000138.1 GCA_937874445.1 uncultured Acetobacteraceae bacterium
GGTAGGCCGGCGCCGGGGCGACCGGGCGGGCGGGCTGTGTGCGGCCGAAGTTGCCGAGCGAGGCGGTGAGCGACACCGGCGCGCGTGCCGGCGTGGCCGGACGGCTGGCGGCCGGAGCCGGGACGGCGGCCGGGGGTGCGGCGGGCGGCACGGCGGCCCAGGGCGTGGGCAGCGGCGCGACCGGGGTGGTGCCGGTGTAGGCCATGACACGTGCCCGCGGCGCGGCGGCGGGACGGGCGTCGGCTTTCGCGACCTCGGCCTTTCCGGCGTCGGGCCGGGCATCGGCCTTGCCGTCGGTCTTGGCGAGATCCCCCTTGGCGCCGTCGGTCTTGCCGGCGTCGGTTTTGCCGGAGTCGGTTTTGCCTGGGTCTGCCTTGAAAGCGTCGATCCTGGCCGGTTCGACCTTGGCGATTTCCGTCCTGGCCGGCTCGGTCCGCGGCGCGCGGGTCTCCACGGGCTTGCTCTCGGCGGCCATGGCCGGGCCGACCAGAGTCTTGGCGGCGGCGGTGGCGGCAGCGGCCACCGTGGCTGCGGCCGAGGAAGAATCCCCGGGGGCATCCTCGGTGGCGGCGACGGCCGGCTCGTCGGGTTCCAGCGGCGCGGGCGCGGCAGGCGGCGCGCCCACCGCCGGCAGCCGCTTGGCGAAATCGTTCCAGGTGCTGAACTGGGTCGGCGCGGTGGGCCTGAGGTTGGGCAGGTTGGCGTTGGAGAGTTCGCCCAGCCGCTCCGGATCGTTCAGCAGCGCATATTCGGCGCGCAGCACGCCGGCACGCTCGCGGATGGCGTCGGCCTGATGCACCACCTGGGCGATCTGCCGGTCGAGCACCTGCGACTGGTGCTTGGTCGAGTAGAGATAGAGACCGGAACCGCCGGCGACGATCAGGCACAGGGCGGTGAAGGGGCGGATCATGCGGCCACTCCTTCCGCGGCATCGAGGCGCTCGCCATCCAGGCGCTCGAGGGCGCGCAGCCGGGCGCTGCGGGCGCGCGGGTTGGCGGCGCACTCGGACTCCTGCGGGCGCAGCGCACGGACGCTGAGCAGGCGGAAATGGGGCGCCGGCCGCCCGCGCAGGCTGCCGGGGTCGTGGCGCGAGGGGGTCGGGCTGCGCCCGCTGGCCTGTGTCATGAAGTGCTTGACCAGCCGGTCCTCGAGCGAATGGAACGCGACCACCACCAGCCGTCCGCCCGGAGAGAGCAGCCGGGAGGCGGCCTCCAGGGCGCGGGTGATCTCGCCCAGCTCGTCGTTGACGCGGATGCGCAGCGCCTGGAAGGAGCGGGTAGCCGGGTCGATGTTGTGCCCGCTGTTGCGCCCACCGCCGTATCCACCGGGCAGCACGGAACGGATGATCGCGGCGAGCTGGCCGGTGGTGGTGATGGGCTGGGCGGCGCGCGCCACCACGATGGCCCGCGCGATGCGCCGCGAGGCCCGCTCCTCGCCGAAACGGAACAGCGTGTCGGCGAGTTCCTGCTCGGAGAGGGTGGCGACCAGATCGGCGGCGGTCGGGCCTTCGCAGCCCATGCGCATGTCGAGCGGCCCGTCGGCGCGGAAGGAGAAGCCGCGTTCGGGGGTATCGAGCTGGTAGGAGGAAACGCCGAGATCGAAGACGATGCCGTCGAGTTCGGCCACGCCGGCAGTGCCGAGCAGGTCGAGCATGTCGCCGAAGCGGCCCTCGATGAGGTGCAGCCGCCCGGGATGGCGGGCCGCCAAGGCCGCGCCGCGGGCGATCGCCGCTGGGTCCCGGTCGATCGCCCACAGCGTGCAGCCGGGGCGTTCCAGGATCGCTCCGGCGTAACCGCCGCCACCAAAGGTGGCATCGAGATAGCGTCCGCCCGGACGCGGCGCGAGGGTTGCGAGAACCTCGTGCAGCATCACCGGCACATGCCCGCTCGGGCTGATGCCCCCTGCACTCATGCCGCCCCCGTTTCCGCCGCTTTCGGGGCGTCGGGAAGACCGTTTTTCGGCGAGGCCGTCTGCAGCGCCGCGACGCGGGTGCGCGCCGCGACCCGATAATGCGCCGCCCCTTCCGGTTCCCAGATGTTGAACGTCCGTCCGAGCCCCATGAAAACGACGGTATCGGACAAGCCCGCGTGGTCCTTCAGATATTCGGGAAGCACAATACGCCCTTCCTTGTCCGCTTCGATCGGCCAGGCATCGGCGAACAATGTGGCGGCAAAGTCGGCTTGTTCTTGGCTCAACAGGCCGAGTCGCTGCAACGGCGCCTGCAATGCTTCAAAATCGTCGCTCGGCCACGCCTCGATGCAGGGAAGCAGATGAGACGGGCGCAGGATCAACCCCACCTTGCGGTCGCGCAGCGCGGCGCGGAAGGGCGCGGGAATGGAAACCCGTCCCTTGGCATCCAGCCTGTTCGTATGGGTGCCCAGGAATTGGGTCATCCGGCCGATGCGCCTCTCGAACTGCCGTGGCGGCGGACCTGGCCCGAATTCCCCCGGGTCGCCGCCGCGCCTGGGGAAATTTCCCGCCTGGGACGGGCATGGGCCGATGCCGCCTCCGTTTGGGATGGCATGGGATAGCATGGGGTATTATGGGCGTCAAAGGAATCTCGCCCCGCCGCCTGGGTTTTGGGTGGCCGCTCAAGGCGTTAACGACGACGGCAGGATTGATTCGCTTGAGAAAATTCCCCGGAAACGAGGGGAGGCGGAGCCGGAGCGGGGGGGTGAGGTGCCAGACGGCCTGTAAGCCGGGTTCTGTCCGGCCCTTGCGGGCCTGGACGGCCATTCCTCTGGGACGCCTCTCGCAAGGCGCCTCGCGCGACCAACCCGGGCGACAGGGCGGGAGAGCCCCCTGCGGCACGGTTGCCCGTCCGCGGTCGCCCCTATTCGGTCTTGCTCCGGGTGGGGTTTACCGTGCCGCCCCCGTTGCCGGGAGCGCGGTGCGCTCTTGCCGCACCGTTTCACCCTTGCCGGCCGGGCAGCGAACTGCCGGGTCGGCGGTCTGTTCTCTGTGGCACTTTCCCTGGGGTCGCCCCCGCCGGCCGTTAGCCGGCACCCTCTCTCCCGTGGAGCCCGGACTTTCCTCCGCCGCGTTCGCCTGCGGCGGCGGCCGTCCGGCCGTCTGGCGGCGCTCACATGCGCGCCCGCGCCCGGCACGTCAACCGGGAGATGGGCACGCCCGCAAGGCAGGGCCGGGGTGTTCTCCTCGCGAGAAGGGCGGGGTGTTCTCCTCGCGAGAAGGGAGAGCCAGATAACGTCCTGTTCCTTAAGGTTCCGCGCGGGAGCGCGCCCGGAGCCAAACGAACGAAGTCCTTAAATTTGCTCTATCTGAAGGAAAAAGGGGCCTGCCCCGCCTTCCCGGACTGGAGTGGGGGGACCAATGCGTTCGTGGGGGGTTGTCGGGGCGAGGGGTTTGCGGCAACCAGGAGCCATCCGGCGGTGGCCGGCCCGCCGGCGGGATTCCTTGCCGGCTTTTTTCGTGCCTCTTCCGGAGCCTGAAGGCTTTCTCCAGGACGTCTCATGTCGGCCCTCGCCATACTCGTGCTCGCCCTCAGCATGTCGATGGACACCTTCGCCGCGGCTCTCGGCCGTGGCGCGGCGGCCGGTGGGCTGCGGGTGGAGGAGGCGGTGTGCGACGGCGCGGTGTTCGGCATCGTCCAGGCGCTGATGCCGGTGGTCGGCTGGATGGCCGGCACGCTGGCGGCCGACTACGTCGTCTCGATCGACCACTGGATCGCCTTCGTCCTGCTCGGCCTGGTCGGCGGGCGGATGCTGCTCGGTGGCTTGGAGAGGAGCGGCCTGGAAGACGGCGGCACGCCTTCGCCGGCCTCGCGCTCGCGCTGGAGCCTGCTGCTGGTGGCCGTCGGCACCAGCATCGATGCCTTGGCGGTCGGCGTCTCGCTGGGGCTGCTGGCCAGCGACATCTGGGTCATCGCCGGCACGATCGGCGCGACCACCTTCCTCATCGCCACCTCGGGCCTGTTGGCCGGGCGCTTCCTGGGGCGCAACCTGGGGCGCATCGCCGAGGTCGCGGGAGGGCTGGGGCTGATCGCCCTGGGCTGCTTCACCCTCTTCCAGCACCTGTTCGCCTGAGCATCCGGTTCGCCTGAGCCCCTGGTTCGTCTGAGAGCCGGGGCCCCCGGCGGGTTCCGATCACAGCCCGCGGGCGTGCTTGATCTCGTCCCACGCGGCGTTGATGCGCGCCACCCGCTGCGAGGCGCGGGTCACCTCCGCCGCCGAGGCCCCGCGGGCGGCCAGCGTGTCGG
Organism: uncultured Acetobacteraceae bacterium; assembly: GCA_937874445.1. Taxonomy (GTDB): domain Bacteria; phylum Pseudomonadota; class Alphaproteobacteria; order Acetobacterales; family Acetobacteraceae; genus Rhodovastum. Next base: position 4,217 of record CALNAL010000138.1, read on the forward strand.
GATGGTTTTCGCGCACCAGATGTTTCCAGGCGGCGCGCACCTCCTCGTCGCTGGCCTGGGGGGTCAGGCCGAGCGTGCGATAGGGCGCATTGGCCAGGGCGTTGGTCGAGGGGCGGCTGCGGCTGCCGGAGGCGCGGTCCCAGGCCGCGGCGTCGAGCCCGAAGGCGGCGTGCACGTCCTGAAGAAAGGCGTGCTCGGCCACCGTCAGCGGCTTGTCGGCACGGGCGATGGCGAACAGCGCGCCCAGCACGTCCTCCAGCCGCCCGGGCTGGTCGTGGAACTGGCCGGCGAGCTGGCGGGCCACCTCTGCGAAGCCCTCGGGGCTCTGGCGCGCGGCGTCGAACAGCCGTCCCACCTGGCTCACCGCCTCGGGCGGGACGTGGAAGACCCGCTTGACGGCGTCGATCTCGGTGCGGTTGACCGGCCCGTCGCATTTGGCGAGCTTGGCCGCCAGCATCACCGAGGCGACGGAAAAATACCGTTCCTTCTGCCCGAGCAGGGTGGCCAGGTCGGCGGCCAGGCGCGAGGAGAAGGCGCCGCCGCCTCCGGGGGCGCCTTGGAGACGCGGCAGGTGGAAGGGGAGTTTCTTGAGCGACAGCTCCCCCTGGTCGGCGGCATGCCCGAAGGCTGCGCCGACGACCGCCCCAAACGGGCCGCCCACGGCGAATCCCGCCGTCGCGCCGATGACCTTGCCCCAGAACAGCCTGTTGACCCTCCGCTTGCGATCCAGCCTCTAGCACGCCCAGCCCCTATCGTGGGGGGTTTACGAGAGGCAAAAGAGCATCCGCGTGGCAAAAAGACGGGTTGCTCCCCGCGCCCCGCGTCGCCATCCTGCGCCGGTTATCGCGCTTGGCACTCTTAAGGACCCGTTGAACAATGGCAGGCTGGCAGTTCTGGATCGATCGCGGCGGCACCTTCACCGATATCGTCGCACGCGACCCCGAGGGCCGCCTGTCCACCCACAAACTGCTCAGCGAGAACCCCGACCGCTACCGCGACGCGGCCCTGGCGGGGATCCGCACCGTGCTCGGCCTGCCCCTCGATGCCCCCATTCCCGCGGGCCTGGTCGAGGCGGTGAAGATGGGCACCACGGTGGCCACCAACGCCCTGCTGGAGCGCAAGGGCGACCGCACGCTGCTGGTGGTCAACCGCGGCTTCGCCGACGCGCTGCGCATCGGCAACCAGGCGCGTCCCCGCCTGTTCGACCTCGAGATCGTCCTGCCCACCATGCTCTACGAGGAGGTCGTCGAGATCGGCGGGCGGGTGGACGTGGCCGGCCGCGAGATCGAGCCGCTCGACGAGGATGCCGCCCGGGCCGCCTTCGCCGCCGCCCGCGGGCGCGGCATCGCCGCCGTGGCCATCGTGCGCATGCACGCCTGGAAGTATCCCGCCCAGGAGCGGCGCCTGGCCGAGCTGGCCCGCGAGGCCGGCTTCACCCAGGTCTCGACCAGCCACGAGGTCAGCCCCCTGCTGCGCCTGGTGCCGCGCGGCGACACCACCGTGGTGGACGCCTATCTCTCGCCCATCCTGCGCCGCTACGTCGACCAGGTGGCTTCCGAGCTGCAGGGCGTGCGGCTCTATTTCATGCAGTCCAACGGCGGCCTCGCCGAGGCGCACCGCTTCCAGGGCAAGGACGCGATCCTTTCCGGCCCGGCCGGCGGCATCGTCGGCGCGGCGCGCACCGCCGGCATGGCGGGGCTGGAGCGCATCATCGGCTTCGACATGGGCGGCACCTCCACCGACGTCTCGCTCTACGCCGGCGAGTTCGAGCGCGCCTTCGAGACCGAGGTGGCGGGCGTGCGCATGCGCGCGCCGATGATGGCCATCAACACCGTGGCGGCGGGCGGCGGCTCGGTGCTGCACTTCGACGGCGCCCGCCTGCGGGTCGGCCCCGATTCCGCCGGCGCCAACCCCGGCCCGGCCTGCTATCGCCGCGGCGGACCGCTCGCCGTGACCGATGCCAATGTCTGCGTGGGCAAGATCCAGCCGCGGCACTTCCCGGCGATCTTCGGGCCCAACGGCGACCTGCCGCTGGACGCCGGGGTGGTGCGCGCCAAATTCGCCGCCCTCGCCGACGAGATCTTCGCCGCCACCGGCCAGAAGCGCGACCCGCGCGACGTCGCCGAGGGCTTCCTGCGCATCGCGGTGGCCAACATGGCCAATGCCATCAAGCAGGTCTCGGTGCAGAAGGGCCACGACGCCACGCGTTTCGCCCTGCAGTGCTTCGGCGGCGCCGGCGGGCAGCACGCCTGCCTGGTGGCCGACGAGCTGGGCATGACCACCGTGTTCATCCACCCCTACGCCGGCGTGCTTTCCGCCTACGGCATGGGACTCGCGGACCAGACGGCGATGCGCGAGCAGGCCGTCGAGCTGGAACTCGCCGAGGCGGCCCTGCCCGAGCTGGAGGCCGTCGCCGAACGCCTCGCCGTCGCCGCGGTGGCCGCCCTGCGCGAGCAGGGGGCCGAGCCCGGGCGCATCCGCACTCTCAAGCGCCTGCACGTGCGCTACGCCGGCACCGAGGCCGCCCTGCTGGTCGATCTCGGCGGCGTGGCGTCCATCACCGAGGCCTTCACCGCCGCCCATCGCGCGCGCTTCGGCTTCGCCTCCCCCGGCCGCGGCCTGATGGTCGAGGCGGTGGCGGTCGAGGCCACCGCCGCCGGCGAGCCGGTGGCCGAGGCCACCATCCCCGCGCGCGCCGCCGGCGCTCCCGAGCCCATCGACACGGTGGAGATGTGGAGCGGCGGCGAGGCCCATGCCGCCCCGGTCTACGAGCGCACCGCCTTCAAGGCGGGCGACGTGGTGCGTGGCCCCGCCCTGATCCGCGAGGCCAACGCCACCACCGTGGTCGAGCCCGGCTGGAGCGCCGAGGTCACCGCGCAGGACCACATGCTGCTGCGCCGCACCACCAAGCGCGCGCTGCGGGCCGCCATCGGCACCGACCGCGCCGACCCGGTGCTGCTGGAGCTGTTCAACAACCTCTTCATGAACGTCGCCGAGCAGACCGGCGCGGTGCTGCAGAACACTTCCCAGAGCGTCAACATCAAGGAGCGGCTCGACTTCTCCTGCGCGATCTTCGACGCCGAGGGCGGGCTGGTGGCCAACGCCCCGCACATCCCCGTCCACCTCGGCGCGATGGGCGAGAGCGTGCGCACCGTGCTCGCGCATCGCCGCGACACGCTGCGCCCCGGCGACGTGGTGGCGCTCAACAACCCCTACAACGGCGGCACCCACCTGCCCGACATCACCGTCATCACTCCGGTGTTCGACGAGGCGGGCGAGAAGATCCTGTTCTTCGTCGGTTCGCGCGGCCACCACGCCGATATCGGCGGCATCACTCCCGGCTCGACCCCCTCCAACTCGCACACGCTGGAGGAGGAGGGCGTGGTGATCGACGACTTCCTGCTCTGCGAGGCCGGCAGCTTCCGCGAGAAGGAGTTCCGCGACCTGCTCGCCTCGGCGCGCTATCCGGCCCGCTCGCCGGACGTGAATGTCGCCGACATCAAGGCCCAGGTCGCGGCCAACGAGAAGGGCGTGCAGGAGCTGCGGCGCGTCGTCGCGCAGTACGGCTGGGAGGTGGTCGCGGCCTACATGCGCCACGTCATGGACAACGCCGAGGAGAGCGTCCGCCGCGTCATCGACCGCATCGGCGACGGCGCCTTCACCTACACCATGGACAACGGCAAGCCGCTCTGCGTGAAGGTCTCGGTGGACCGCAAGGCGCGCACCGCGCTGGTCGATTTCACCGGCACCGGCAGCCAGGACGCGGGCAACTTCAACTCGCCCCCGGCGGTCACGCGCGCGGTGGTGCTCTATGCCTTCCGCTGCCTGGTGGGCGACGAGATCCCCCTCAACGACGGCTGCCTCAAGCCGGTCACCATCCGCATCCCGCCGGGGACCTTCCTCTCCCCCCATCCCGGCGCGGCGGTGGTCGCCGGCAACACCGAGGTCTCCCAGGCCACCGTCAACGCGCTGTTCGGCGCGCTCGGCACCATGGCCTGCTCGCAGGCGACGATGAACAACTTCCTCTTCGGCGACGCCACGCGGCAGTACTACGAGACCATCTGCGGCGGCACCGGCGCCGGCCCGGATTTCGACGGCACCTCGGCGGTGCAGACCCACATGACCAACACCCGCATGACCGACCCCGAGGTGCTGGAACTGCGCTACCCTGTCATTCTCGAGCGCTTCGCCATCCGCCCGGAATCGGGCGGCGCCGGACGCCACCATGGTGGCAACGGCGCCGAACGGCGCATCCGCTTCCTGGAACCGATGACGGCGGTGATCGTCTCCTCGCGCCGCAACGAGGCCCCCTTCGGCCTGGCCGGCGGCGCGCCCGGCAAGGCCGGCGAACAGTGGATCGACCGCGCGGACGGCTCGCGCGAAACCCTCAACGGCACGGACGAGGCCCAGCTCAACCCAGGTGATGCCTTTACCATCCTCACCCCCGGCGGCGGCGGCTACGGCAGCTGACGTGCCTGCTTCGGCGGGGGAACCTGAAAGCAAGGCCAGGGGCTCCGCCCCTGGACCCTGCCAAGGGCCGAGAGGTCCTTGGAACCCATTCGTTGTCGGGTTCCCCAAGAGGGGGCGCGACGAGATGCCGCAACCGTACCCTCGCGCCCCCTCTTGGAGAACCCGAGAATGCCGGGTCCAGGGGTCGCTCGACCCCTGGTGGGGTCCA
>CALNAL010000139.1 GCA_937874445.1 uncultured Acetobacteraceae bacterium
TCTTTTTCCTGAAGGAAAAAGAAGCAAAAAGGACTTTTGTTCGTTTGGCTCCGCGCCCGACCCGGACGCGGAATCCTCAACGAATAAAGCTTTCCTGGTTCTCCTTTCTCGAAAGGAGAACACCTTACCTTACCTTTCCTTGCCGCGCGTCGTCAGAAGACGACGGTCGTGCGCAGCCCGAAGATGGCGGCGTCGCCGACGCGCTTGCCGGTGGTCTCGTCCACCACCCCGCCGCCGGGGTTGAACACATACTGGAAGTCCGGCTGCACGCTCCACCACGGCGTGATCTGCGCCTGGTAGGTCAGTTCCAGCACCGTTTCGCTGCGCCGCACCGGGTAGAGCCCGCCAGTGTAGGTGATCTTGCTGGTATCGTAGCGTGTCGCCGAATCCCCGATGTGCGCATAGGCCACCGCGATCCCCACCGTGTCGTCCGCCCGCCCGGGGATCACCCCCTTGTAGGTGGCGCCCGCGTTGGCAAAGAAGTTCACCGGGTTGCGGTCGCCCGGCGCGCCCATCAGCTTCGCGAACACCCCGAGCCCCTCGTCCTTGCTGCCCGGCACCCGCCAGACCATCTGGTCGGCCACCGCGTAGAGGCTCCAGTCGTTGCGCCGCTGTCGCGGATCGCCGTTCGAATCGGGGTTGGCCAGCGACAGCCCGCCGGTGCCGTAATACTGGTCGGAGAACGTGTTGGAGTTGTACCAGGCGCCGATCTTGTAGGTGCCGGGCAGACCTTTCGCGTCCCCGCCCTGGTTGAGTGCGTATTGCAGCTCGCCGATCACGAACGTCCCCTTGTTGAGCCGCATCGAGGTGCCGGAGCTGTTGGGCGAGGGGTCGCCGTTGTAGACGCCCACCAGCGCGGCGATCTCCTCGCTCGCCTGCCACTTCACCCGCACGCCCGGCGTCGCGTAGGGATAGGCCGGCCCGCCGCTGGGCAGCGCCGTCGCGGCCAGCGTCGGCCAGCCGAAGCCCGCGTTGAGAAACACCGCCCCGTAGTCGGAGACGATGAACTCGCTGTCGGCCGCCATCTGCCCGACGCGGATCGACAGCGCGTCGTTGAACAGGCTCTGCTCGTACCACAGCTCGAACAGCCGCGTGCCGCGCTCGGCCTCGATGCCGCTCACCGCGTTGAGGTTGCCGCCGAGGTTGTTCGAGGAAAGCCCGCGCCCGTGAATCTGGTAGGCGCTGACATTGAACTTTCCGCCGGGAAGCCCCACCAGCCTGTCGAGGTCGATGCCCAGCTGCATCAGGGTCGCGCCCTCATACACCGCCCCCTGCCGGGTGCCGCCGGTGGCGTTGCCGAGCACCTCGCTCTGCTCCTGCACCCCCAGGCTGATGCCGGCATCCTCCATCCGCGAGCGCCACCCCCCCGGGTCCCCCAGCAGCGTGCCGCGTTCCCAGAACCCTGCGCTTTCAGAGAACCCTGCGCTTTCAGATGCCGGTTTGGCTTCCTCGGCATGGGCGCCCCGGGGAGAAAGGGCGGTGGCGGCAAGCAGCAGGCACGCCGGCGCCAGGCGGGTCGTCAGAAGTCTCGATGGCTCTTTCATGCAATACCTCGGAGGGGGAAAGAACGTCCGGCGCAGGCTCGCCTTCCGGTCCCGCGGAAAAGGGGGCGGGCCGGGGAGAACGATATTGATACAAAATCAAAACGGGCACGCCAAACACCGGAACGGGCACCCGACCGATTAGCAGCCGGGATATGAGAACGCAAGTCATTCTCATTATCACGAAATACGTCGACGCAAGCGCCTGCGCGCGCCCCCGAGGAGGGCGCGTGCCCAACGATGCATCATCATAACGATATACGCAGGCCGCCGGGGCGCTCCGCAGCGCGCCCCCTCCGCTCAGAGACGGCGATCAGAGACGGCGATCGCGCACCCGAACGGGCACGGGCGCCGGCGCCATCCGCCGCAGACCGTAGCCGAGCAGCGACACGGCAATCCCGGCCAGCAACGCCATCTCGATCACATCGCGGAGCATGACGAGGAAGGATGCGTTCATGATCGCGGCCCTCACGGTTCGCGGGAGAAAACCACTTCTCCCTGGAAAGGACGTAGGGAGCCGCCCCGGGCATTGCAAGCACTCGATGCGCAAGGATCTGCCCCGCACGGCGGGCGGGAGACCCTCGCTTGCCTGGCGGGCCGGCAGATGTTAGTGAACGTTCACTTACATTCAACCACACCAGCAGGAAGCCCCCTTGGCCGCACCAGGAGAGAAATCGCGCAGAACCCAGGCGGAACGCCGCGATCGCGTGCTGCACAGTGCCGAAGCCCTGTTTCTGACCCGGGGCTTCCACGAGTGCTCCATGGCCGCGATCGCCGAGCATTCCGGGGTACATGTCGCCCAGATCTACCGTGACTTCGCCAGCAAGGAAGGGCTGGTGGAAGCCTCCGTTCGCACCGGACTCGGCACGGTCATCGCCTCCGTCGGAGAGGCCGTGGGCGCCCCCGACATCCGCTCCAGCCTGCACCACTGGCTGCGCACGACCATCGACTCCGCCCCCCGTCCCGGCCCCTGGCAACTGATCAGCGAGATCTCCGCCGAGGCGATGCGCAACCCCGCCATCGCCCGCATCCTGCGCCAGGAAGAGCAGAGCGCCCGCCTGGCGTTGACCGACCTGCTGGCCGAGCGGCTGGGGTCTTCCCATTCCCTTCCCCGGCTGCGGGCCATCGCCGAATTCCTGCTCACCCTGAATCTGGGCATCTTCGTGCGCAACACCCTGGTTCCCGCGACGGATCCGGAGGGTCTGGCGGACGTCGCCGAGGAAGCCCTCATGGCCATCCTGCATCCCAGCACTCCTCCGCCCCCGGGGCCGCCGGGGAGCTGCCCAACCTGAAGAAATCGCCCCCCTTGTCGGCAATTTTCGAACCAGAGACCGCCCGCCGCGTCCAGGACGGATTCTCGGGAGAGTAGTCATGCCTCTCGCGACCCACGTAGCTTCCCCCCGCCGGGCGATCCTGGCCGGCCTGGCGCTCATCGTTCCCGCCCTGCTGGCCGGCTGTGACGGCAGATCCAAGCCCCCCGCGGCGCCCTCCCCGACCGTCGGCGTGCTGACACTGCATGCCGAGCCGGTCACGCGCACCACCGACCTGCCCGGCCGCGTGACCGCCTCCCTGATGGCCGACGTCCGCCCGCAGGTCAGCGGCGTGCTCCTCAAGCGCCTGTTCCCCGAGGGCTCGGAGGTCAAGGAAGGCCAGCAGCTCTACCAGATCGACCCCGCCCCCTATCAGGCGACCTACGACAGCGCCGTCGCGGCCCTCGCCCGCGATCAGGCCACCTACGCCACCGCCTCGGCCAAGGCGGCGCGCTACAAGCCGCTGGCCGCCGCCCAGGCGATCAGCAACCAGGACTATGACGACGCCGTGGCCGCCGCCCGTGAGGCGCAGGCCAACATCGGCATCGACAAGGCCTCCATCGAGACGGCCCGCATCAATCTGCGATATACCAAGGTGCTGGCGCCGCTCTCCGGCCACATCGGCCGCTCCTCCGTCACCGCCGGCGCGCTGGTCACCGCCAACCAGTCCGACGCGCTGGCCACCGTCACCCAGCTCGACCCGATCTACGTCGATGTCCGCCAGTCGGCCGCCAGCCTGCTGCGCCTGCGCCGCGCCCTGGCGGCGGGCGAGCTGGAGAACACCGGCCCCGATGCGGCGAAGGTCACGCTCACCCTGGAGGACGGCTCCGCCTATCCGCAGGCCGGCACGTTGAAGTTCACCGAGGTCACGGTCGATGCCGGTACCGGAACGGTGCTGCTGCGCGCCGCCTTCCCCAACCCCCGCCACGAGCTGCTGCCGGGCATGTTCGTCCACGCCGTGCTGCGCGAGGGCGTCAACCGCAACGGCCTGCTGGTGCCGCAGGAGGCTCTGGCCCACAACTCGCACGGCGATGCCACCGTCCTCGTGGTCGGCGCCGGCGACAAGGCCGAGCTGCGCATCGTCCAGGCCATCGCCGCCATCGGCACCAAGTGGCTGATCGGCTCGGGTCTGAAGGAGGGCGAGCGCGTCATCGTCGACGGACTGCAAGCGGTCCGCCCGGGCATGGTCGTCAAACCCGTCGATGCCGCCGCACAAGCTGCCGCCGCTTCGAAAAAATCCTGATCCCTCGCAGGAAAACGCAAGATGTCACGCTTCTTCATCGACCGCCCGGTGTTCGCCTGGGTGATCGGTCTGGTCATCATGCTGATCGGCGGCGTTGCGGTCTTCACCCTGCCGATCGCGCAGTATCCGACGATCGCCGCCCCGCAGATCGCCATCACCGTCACCTACCCGGGAGCCTCGGCGCAGACCACGGAGGACACGGTGGTGCGCCCCATCCTCCAGCAGATGGCGGGGCTCGACGGTCTCGAATACATCTCCTCCTCCACCCAGTCTGACGGCTCGATGGAGATCGACCTCACCTTCACCCAGGGCACCGATGCCAACATCGCCCAGGTGCAGGTGCAGAACAAACTCTCGCTGGCCGAGCCGAGCCTGCCCTCGGAAGTGACAGCCCAGGGCATCAAAGTCCTGAAGTCGGCCAAGAACTTCATGATGGTCGTGGGCCTCGTCTCCACCGACAAGAGCATGACCGCGACCGACATCGCCGACTACGCCGCCTCCCACGTCCAGGACCCGCTGACCCGCATTCCCGGCATCGGCGACTTCACGCTGCTCGGCGCCGAATACGCCATGCGCGTCTGGCTCAATCCCGACAAGCTCTACCAGTATTCGCTGACGGTGGGCGACGTCATCACCGCCATCGAAGCGCAGAACGTGCAAGTCTCCTCGGGCTCGCTGGGCGGCATGCCGGCCCGCGACGGCTGGCGCCTCAACGCCACCATCATCGGCCCCAGCCGCATGACCTCGCCCGACGAGTTCCGCAACATCCTGCTCAAGGTCAACCAGGATGGCTCGCAGGTGCGCATCAAGGACGTCGGGTCCGTCGAGCTGGGCCAGCAGCTCTACGGCATCGCCGGCGAATACAACGAGGGTCTTCCCGCCGCGGGCATCGCCCTCAAGCTGACCCCGGGGGGCAACCAGCTCACCACCGAGTCGGCGGTAAAGTCCGAGCTGCAGCGCCTGTCGCAGTACTTTCCGCCCAACCTCGAGATCGTCTACCCGCTCGATACCGAACCCTTCGTGACCCTCTCCATCGAGGAGGTGGTCAAGACTCTGGTCGAGGCGGTCGGGCTGGTGTTCGTGGTGATGCTGGTGTTCCTGCAGAACATCCGCGCCACGCTGATCCCCACCATCGCCGTGCCCATCGTGCTGCTCGGCACCTTCGGCGTGCTGGCGGCCTTCGGCTACTCCATCAACACGCTGACCATGCTGGCCATGGTGCTGGCGGTGGGCCTGCTGGTGGATGACGCCATCGTCGTGGTGGAAAACGTCGAGCGCGTGATGCGCGAGCGCCATCTCCCCCCGCGGGAGGCCGCACGCGAATCGATGGACGAGATCCAGGGCGCCCTGATCGGCATCGCGCTGGTGCTCTCGGCGGTGTTCCTGCCGATGGCCTTTCTCGGCGGCTCGACGGGCGTGATCTACCGCCAGTTCTCCGTCACCATCGTTTCGGCCATGGCGCTTTCCGTCGTCGTCGCCCTGGTCCTGACCCCGGCGCTCTGCGCCACCATGCTCAAGGCGCCGGCCGAGGGGGCGGGCGAACACGCGGAGACCGGGCCGGCCGGCTGGTTCAACCGCAACTTCGACCGCATGCGCGACTATTACGGCCGCGGCGTCAGCGGCATGATCGCCCGCTCGAAAAGCTCGATGCTCGTCTTCGCCCTCGTCACGGCGGCGGTGGCCTTCCTGCTGCCGCGCATGTCCACCGGATTCCTGCCCGACGAAGACCAGGGCACGATCTTCGCCCAGGTCGCCACTCCGCCCGGCTCCACCTTCGAGCAGACCCAGGCGCTGACCCGCGACGTCGCGAAATATTTCGTCCGCGACGAGGCGGCCGACGTCGACTCCGTCCAGAGCGTCACCGGCTTCAGCTTTGCCGGCCGCGGCCAGAACGCGGGCATGTTCTTCATCCGCCTGAAGGACTGGTCGCAACGCACGAAGGCCTCCCAGCAGCCCGCGGCCATCGCCGCCCGCGCCATGGCCCATTTCGCCGCCGACCGGCGTGGACGGGTGTTCGCCTTCAACCCGCCCGCGGTGATGGAACTCGGCAACGCGACAGGTTTCGACTTCGAACTGATAGACGCGGCCGATGTCGGCTCCGACAAGCTGCTCGCCGCGCGCAACCAGCTGCTCGGCATGGCGATGCAGAATCCGAGCCTGATCGCCGTGCGCCCCAACGGGCTGGAGGACGCGCCGCAGTACACCCTGAATATCGACCGCGAGAAGGCCAACGCGCAGGGCGTTTCCATCGCCGACATCAACACCACGATCCAGGGGGCGCTGGGCTCCTACTACGTCAACCAGTTCCTGCGCGGCGGCCGCGTCAAGCAGGTCTACGTGCAGGGCGAGGCCGAGGGGCGCATGCTGCCCTCCGATCTCGACCGCTGGTACGTGCGCAATACCTCCGGCAGCATGGTGCCCTTCAGCTCCTTCCTCACCGGCAGCTGGACCACCGGGCCGCAGAAGGTGGAAAGCTACAACGGGCTGAACTCCTTCGAGATCCTCGGCGCCCCCGCCCCCGGCGTCAGCTCGGGCCAGGCCATGACGATCATGCAACAGCTGGCGTCGAAGCTGCCCGCGGGCGTCGGCTTCCAGTGGACGGGACTTTCCTACGAGCAGGTGAAGGCCGGCTCGCAGACGACCCTCCTGTATGCGCTGTCGATCGTCGTCGTGCTGCTCTGCCTGGCCGCGCTCTACGAGAGCTGGCCGGTGCCCATCTCGGTGCTGCTGGTGGTGCCTCTGGGAGTGATCGGGGCCATCCTCGCCACCCTCGGGCGCGGGCTCGACAACGACGTCTATTTCCAGGTCGGCCTGCTCACCACGGTGGGCCTGGCAACCAAGAACGCCATCCTCATCGTCGAGTTCGCCAAGGCGTATTTCGACGGCGGCCGCAGCCTGCGCGACGCGGCGATGCAGGCGGCGCACGAACGTCTCCGCCCGATCCTGATGACCTCGCTGGCCTTCGTCTGCGGCACGCTGCCGCTGGCGGTGGCGAGCGGTGCGGGCGCCGCGGCCCGCGTCGCCATCGGCACGGCGGTGGTGGGCGGCATGGTCAGCGCCACCGTGCTGGCCATCTACTTCGTTCCCGTCTTCTTCGTCGTGGTGCTGAAACTCTTCCGTGTCCGCCCGAGCACCCTCAAGACGACAGCCTCCTATGCCGATGCGAAAAAGGTCTGAACCGATGCGCACGTTCATCCCTCTCCTCGCGGTGCTGCTGGCCGGATGCAGCCTGGTGCCCGACTACCAGCGCCCCGACCTGCCGACCGCGACGGCCTGGCCCGAGGCCGCCGCGGTCGCAGGCACCGCCGGCAAGCCCGCGGCCGATCTCGGCTGGAGCAGCTTCTTCCGTGATCCCGTCACGCAGGATCTCATCGCCCTGTCGCTCGCCTCCAACCGCGACCTGCGGGTGGCCGCCCTCACCGCCCAGGCCGCGGAGGCCTCCTACCGCTCCACCCGCTCCAGCCTCTTCCCCACGCTCAATGCCACCGCCGGCTTCGAGCGCAGCCGCACGCCGGGCGACGTCTCCGGCAGCCCCACCCCGCAGAATCTGCGCCAGTACAGCGCCGGTCTCGGCGTGGCCTCCTGGGAACTGGACTTTTTCGGCCGCCTGCGCGCGCAGGCGCAGCAGGCGCACGAAACCTGGCTGCAACAGAAGGAGCTGGCCCGCAGCGAGCAGATCACCGTGGTGGCCAGCATCGCCTCGGGCTACTCGGCCTGGCTGGCCGACAGCGAGGCGCACGCCATCGCCGACGAAACCGTTGCGGTCCAGGAAAAATATCTCCAGCTTACCCGCGACAAGCTCGCCCATGGCAGCGGCACCGCGCTGGATGTTGCCCAGGCCGAGACCACCCTGCGCAGTGCCGAGGCCAGCCGGGCCCAGTATGCCCGCCAGGTGGCGCAGGACATGGATTCCCTGGTGCTGCTGGTGGGCGCGCCGGTCCCCGATACGCTCTCGCAACGCATGGTCGCGGCCGCGGCGCGGCGCGCGCTTCCCCCGGTGCCCGACGTGCCGGCCGGCCTGCCCGCCGACCTGCTGGAGCGCCGCCCCGACATTCTCGCCGCCGAGCATGTCCTCGAAGGCGCCAACGCCAATATCGGGGCCGCGCGGGCGGCGTTCTTTCCGCAGGTCACCCTCACCGCCTCGGGCGGCACCGCGGGCGAAGGGCTGAGCCGGCTGTTCGGCGCGGGCCAGGGCGCCTGGCTGTTCGAGCCTTCGGTCAGCGTGCCGATCTTCGATGCCGGGCGCAATCAGGCCAACCTCGACCTCGCCAAGATCGAGAAACGCATCGAGATCGCAACGTACGAGAAGACCATCCAGTCCGCCTTCCGCGACGTCGCCGACGCCCTGGCCGCGCGCGACACCTATCGCGACCAGCTCGCCGCCCAGCAGGCCCTGGTGGCGGCCGAAACCCGCTACCGCGACCTCGCCGACCTGCGCTTCCGCGCCGGCACCGACAACTTCCTCAACGTGCTGGTCTCGCAGAACTCGCTGCTGCAAGCCCGCCTGAACCTGGTCAGCCTGCAACTGGCCGCGCAACAGAACGCCGTCTCGCTCTACAAGGCGCTGGGCGGAGGCTGGCAGGAGCACGACTCCGGCGCCTGAATCCAAGCCCTATAGAGAAGGTCTTCTTTTTCCTGAAGGAAAAAGAAGCAAAAAGGACTTTTCCTATTTTTGTTCCGAATCTGATACCAACCCCCGCTGACCGCGGTTCTTGCGCGGCCAGCGGGATTTGCTCTGACCCAGGCACGGAGCCTTAACGAACAAAGCTTTCCTGGTTCTCCTTTCTCGAAAGGAGAACACCTTCCT
>CALNAL010000140.1 GCA_937874445.1 uncultured Acetobacteraceae bacterium
GGCGGGGGCTTCGCTGGTGTGGGCCTCGCTGGTGTGGGCCTCGCCGTCGGGGGCCTCGCCGGCGTGGGCCTCGCCGTCGGGGCTTTCCTCGCCCTCGGGAGCGCCGGCGGCGGGCTCGCCGGAGGAGGCCTCCAGGTCGATGATGTCGCGCAGCAGCATGTGCCCGGCCTTGAGCGCGTCGTGCCAGGCGATGATGGCGCGGAAGGTCAACGGGCTCTCGCAGAGGCCGCCGATCATCATGTCGCGGCCGGCCTCGATGCGCTTGGCGATGGCGATCTCGCCCTCGCGCGAAAGCAGCTCCACGCTGCCCATCTCGCGCAGGTACATGCGTACCGGGTCGTCGGTGCGCCCGAGGCTTTCCTCGTTGACGTTGCCGGAGGGGGCTTCCTCCTCCTCGGCCTCTTCCTTGGCCTTGGCGGGGGCCTCGCTTTCCTCGTTCTCTTCGCTTTCGATGACCTGCAAGCCCATCTCGTTGAGATTGGCCATGACGTCCTCGATCTGTTCGGAGCTGTTCTGTTCGGAGGGCAGGACGGCGTTGAGCTCGTCGAAGGTGACGTAGCCGCGCTCCTTGCCCTTGGCGATCAGGCGCTTGACCGCGGCCGACTGGAGGTCGAGCGGATTGGTGTCGGCATCGGGCTCGGCGGTGGCGGCGTCGGATTGCGCGGAAGGCTTCGTGGCCATCGATCAGCAAGCTCCATCAAAACGCAAGGAACCCGGATGACGGCAGGCGCTCCGGGCACGGAGAAAGGTCAGCTTTCGGACTCGGGTCCCTGTTCGCCCCGGTTGAGGGCTTCCTGGGCGCTGCGCAGCCGTGTCAGGCGCGTTACGGCGGGTTTGTCCTGGTGATGCATGTAATCCTGCCGGGCCTGCTCCACGTCAGCGCCGAGATCGCGGCGATGCAACAACCCGAGGAAATGCTGCCAGCCCTCCTCGACTTCCGCCGGCATTGCCTCGGGCGCGGCACAGCTCGGTCGTGCCGCAAGCGCCTGCCCCGCCTCATCCGCCAACCCCAGCGTGGTGAGGTGGGTCATCAGCGATGCGAAGTCAAGGCGTTCGGCGTGCGCGGCCCATTCCAGCATGGCAGACCGGAGCTTGGAGAGGGCGGGCGGCAGGGCGATCAGCCCGAAGACTTCCTCCTTGGACGCGATTAGCCTGGGGTGGGCGAGCAGGATGGCCACCAGGATGCGCTTGCGCTGGGCATCGGCCTCCTCCTCGGAGAGCGGCTGCGGGCGCGGCACGGCCGGATACGGCGTCCGCCAGCTTCCCCCGAAGGGTTGGTCCGCGCTCCCCCCGAAGGAGGGCCTGCGCCGGGCCGCACGCTCGGCCTCGCGGTGAGCCTGCTCGCGCGCGCGCAGGCGGGTGCGGAAGTCGCGGCGGTATTCCCAGGCCAGCGCACGGTCGCCCACCCGCCCGGCCGCCTCGTCGAGGCGGTTGGCGAGCGTGGCGCGCAGCTCCGGCGTGGCATCGCCCACCGCCTCGCAGACCAGATCGAACAGCGCCTGCGAGAGCGGACGGGCGCTCTCCAGCACGGCGCGCATCGCCGCGGCACCGTGGTGGCGCACCATGGTGTCGGGGTCCTCCCCGCCGGTGAGGGTGGCAATGCGCAGGCTGTGCTCGGCGGTGAGGTGGGGCAGGGCCAGCTCGATCGCCCGCGCCGCCGCCCGCGCCCCGGCCGCATCGCCGTCGAAGCAGAGAACCGGGCAGGGGGCGAGATGCCACAGCTCGACGAGCTGCTCCTCGGTGAGCGCCGTGCCGAGCGGGGCCAGCGCCCCCACCAGACCGGCCTGGTGAAGCGAGATCACGTCCATGTAGCCCTCCACCACCACCACCGTCTGGCTGGCATCGGCTTGCAGGCCGGCACGCACCTGGTCGAGGGCGTAGAGGTTGCGCCGCTTGGCGAACAGCACGGTCTCCGGGCCGTTGACGTATTTCGGCTGGCCGTCGCCGAGCAGCCGGCCGCCGAAGCTGATGGTCTGACCGCGCCGGTTGCGGATGGGGAACATCACCCGGTTGAAGAAATAGTCGGCCGGCGCGCGCCCCTCCTCGGCCGGCTTCATCAGCCCGGCGGTCGCCAGCATCTCCGGGGTGATGCCCTCGCGCCCCAGTTCGGCGGCCAGCGCCCCGCGGCCCTCGCCGGCCCAGCCCAGGCCGAACCGGCGGATGGTCTCGTCGGCCAGATCCCGCCCGCGCAGATAGGCCAGCCCCTTCGCCCCCTCGGGCAGGAACAGCCGCCGCTGGAAGGCACTCGCCGCCGCCTCCAGCACCGAGGCGAGGTCGTGGCGGCGCCTCTCGGCCGCCGCGGCCTCGGGGGTGGGCTTGGGAACCTCCATCCCCGCCTCGCCGGCAAGCTGCTCCACCGCTTCCATGAAGCCGAGCCCCTGGCTCTTCATCAGGAAGCTGATGGCATCCCCGTGCTCGCCACAGCCGAAGCAGTGGTAGTGGTCGGGATAGACGTAGAAACTCGGCGTCTTCTCGCCATGGAAAGGACAGCAGCCCTTCCAGATCCGCCCGGCACGCTCCAGCTTCACCCGCCGCCCGATCAGGGCGGCAAGCGGGGTGCGGCTGCGCAGCTCGTCGAGGAAATTGGCGGGAAGCGCCATGATGTCAGTGCGCGAGCTTCGCTTTTACCAGCGGACCGGCACGCGACATGTCGAGATCGGCGCCATGCCCGGCCTTCAGCGCCGCCATCACCTTGCCCATCTCCTTCATCGAGGCCGCCCCGGTGGCGGCAATCGCCGCGTCCACCGCCGCGGCCAGGGCCGCATCGTCGAGCTGACGGGGCAGGAAACCCTCGATCACGGCAATCTCGGCCTCCTCGTGCGCCGCCAGCTCCTCGCGCTTGCCCTGGCGGTAGAGCGCAGCACTCTCGTGACGCGACTTCACCATCCCGCGCAGGGCGGCAATGATCTCCTCGTCAGGCACGGCCGTGACGCCACGCGGCCGGGCGGCGATGTCGATGTCCTTCAGCTTGGCCATCACCATGCGCATGGTCGCGACCCGCGCCGCATCATGGGCCAGCATGGCCGCCTTCAGTCCCTTGGTGAATTCCTCGCGCAGACTCATCGCGCCCTCCATTCCGAATGACCCTCCTATATAGGGATGCCCCCGCCATGAGCAGCGCCCGAGGCGCGCCCCGGAGCGGATTTTTCCGCCGGGATCAAGATATGGGGCGCCACGCGACGTGCCGACGTGCCGCCGGCCGGGGCGGATGAGGAAGGGGAGGAAGGTCTTCTTTTTCCTGAAGGAAAAAGAAGCAAAAAGGACTTTTGTCCGTTTGGCTCCGCGGCCGGGGGCGGGGCGGAGTCCTCCGCGGCTAGATATTACGAATACGGAACGTTATGGGCGCAGGTTTGCGCCGCGCGAGTCAGGCAAGTTTGACGGGGGAAAGTGGCGGCGACGGGG
>CALNAL010000141.1 GCA_937874445.1 uncultured Acetobacteraceae bacterium
CTTGCGAGCAAGAAGAACCAAGAAAGCTTTATCCGTTAAGGGCTCCGCGCTTGTGTCAGGCGCGGAGCCAAACGAGCAAAGTCCTTTTTGCTTCTTTTTCCTTCAGGAAAAAGAAGACCTTCCCTTCCCTTCCTTCCCCGGCGTGCCGCGTTTCAGCGCATGCCGGTGGAGAGTCCGGCCAGCAGGGCGAGGTCGCGGATGAGGATTTCCGAGGCGCTGGGGATCTCGATCAGGCGCTCGGTCTTGAAGCGGGTCAGGGTGCGGCTGACGGTCTCGATGGTCAGGCCGAGATAGTCGGCGATGTCGCTGCGGGTCATCGGCAGGGAGACGCGCAGGGGGCCGTGGCGGTCGATCGGGGCCGGACTGTCGGCCAGCAGGGTGTCCTGGGCGGGCAGCGCCGCGGCGCGGCTGACGAGGAAGGAGGCGAGCCGCTCGCGCGCGGTCTTGCGGCCGAGCAGCAGCATCTGTTCCTGGGCGGCCACCAGCTCGTTGGAGGCGACCTCGAGCAGGCGCTTCTCCATGGCGGGGAATTCGTCGAGCACGACGCG
The DNA here is from genome assembly GCA_937874445.1 of uncultured Acetobacteraceae bacterium. Classification (GTDB taxonomy): domain Bacteria; phylum Pseudomonadota; class Alphaproteobacteria; order Acetobacterales; family Acetobacteraceae; genus Rhodovastum. The sequence continues at coordinate 549 of CALNAL010000141.1, forward strand.
CAGGCGCGTGCGCGAGAAGCGGCAGATGTGCATCGGTTCCACTGCTTCCGCGCCGAATGCATAGGTGGAGGATACGGCCAGCCCCAGGAAGGTGCCCATCGAGGCGAAGCCGGTGATCTGCCGCCGCCCGTCGGGCAGCAGCTTGAACAGCTTGGCGGTGCCCGCCGTGACGTTGAAGAAGAATTCCGCCGGGTCGCCCTCCTCGATGAAGGTGCGTCCGGCATCGACGCTGATGATGACGGCGAGGGAGGAAAGCCGTTCGATGTCGCGCAGGTCGAGGGCGTTGCACACGCTGAACGGGCGCGCCTCGCATCCAGCGCAGGGAGCGGTCGTTCTGACGGCTTCGACGACCATGGGGCGCGCGCGCAATTGTGCCATGCTGGATCCGGAGAGGACCTGCCGCTCAACGGCATTGCGTAATCTTAACCGAGGCGCTCGTCCGCGTGAACTGTCTTTCGTGGCGGTGTCCCGGAGAGGTTGATCTGCATCAAGGCAGGAAAATCGGGCCGCGCGCCACTCTGAACGGGTGAGCGCACCCATGGCCAGCATGACCGGCTTCACCTGCCAGAACCTTGTCGCGGACCAAGTCTACGCCGTCTTCCCCCTGGTGCGGGAAGTGGTGTCCGGACTCGACCTGAAATCCTGGAGTCGCATGGCCCGCCGGCTGGTCAATGCGCGCCGGGCGACGCACGAGGGCATCCGCGTGATCCTGCGCCTGCCCCGCCGGCTGCCCTGCGGACTGTTCCTCTACCACCGCGAGATCGACCTGGTGCACGGCCCCATCCTGGTGGCCGAGCACCTGATCGCGGTGGACGTGCTCGACCCCGATACGGTGATGCAGGCGCTGATCGCCGATCTCGAGGCGCTGGCGGAGCGGCTGGGCTGCACGGCCACCCGCACGATGGTCTTCGGCCAGGTCACGCTGGCGGCCTCGGGTCTCTATGCGGCCGGCCATCGCCCCGAGGGCGCCGCGCTGTGGAAGCCGCTGGAGGATCCCCCGGCCCCCCCCCAGGGGGTTGGCCGGGCCGAGGGGGCGGCGCCCGTTGGGGGGGGGGGCGGAGGGGTGGGGGGGGGCGGGCCGGCCCG
>CALNAL010000142.1 GCA_937874445.1 uncultured Acetobacteraceae bacterium
CCCCCGTCCCCCGGCGCGCTCGGCCTGGCGCAGCAGGGCCTCGGGAGAGGGACGACTCTCGCTCATTTCAGCCCCTACTCATTTCAGGCCATCAAGAGCCAGGTTGAGCGCCAGCACGTTGACCCGCGGCTCCCCGATCAGGCCGAACAGCCGGCCCTGGGTGTGGGCCTCCACCAGCGCCTGCACCCGCGCGGGGGCGAGGCCGCGGGCCCGGGCCACGCGCGCCACCTGGAAGGCGGCGGCGGCGGGGGAGATGTCGGGGGCGAGCCCGCTCGCGGAGGTGGGCACCAGAGCGGCCGGGATCGGCGCGCCGGGGTTCTCCGCCCGCAGGCCCGCCACGTCGCCCGCCACCCGCTCCGTCAGCGCCTTGGCTGTGGGGGCGAGGTTGGAGCCGCCGGAAGAAGAGGCGTCGTCGGGCACGGAGACCGTCTTGCTCGGGTCGGCAGGGTCGGGCTCGACCGTCGCCGAGGGACGGGTGTGGAAGTAGCGCTCGGAGATGAAGGCCTGGCCGATCAGCGCCGAGCCGATCACCCCGCCCTTGCGCATCACCAGGCTGCCCGCGGCCTGGTCGGGAAAGAGGAGCCGGGCGAGCCCGGTGGTCGCCAGCGGATAGGCGAGGCCGGTGATCAGGGTCAGGGTGACGATCATGACAATCGCCGGACGAATGGAACGCAGCATGGTATGGCGTCCTTGATTCCGTAATGGCTAGGCCAGGCCGAGGGCGCTGACCAGCATGTCGATCAGTTTGATGCCGACGAAGGGAGCGGCAAGCCCGCCCAGCCCGTAGAGCATCAGGTTGCGCCGCAGCAGCGCCGCCGCCCCCACCGCACGGTAGCGCACGCCCGAAAGCGCGAGCGGGATCAGCACCACGATGATCAGCGCGTTGAAGATGATCGCCGAGAGCACCGCGCTCTGCGGGGTGGCGAGCCCCATCACGTTGAGCGCCTGGAGCTGGGGATAGAAGGCCACGAACATCGCCGGGATGATGGCGAAATACTTGGCCACGTCGTTGGCGATGGAGAACGTCGTCAGCGCCCCGCGCGTCATCAGCAGCTGCTTGCCGATCTCGACGATCTCGATGAGCTTGGTGGGATCGCTGTCGAGATCGACCATGTTGCCGGCCTCGCGGGCGGCCATGGTGCCGGTGTTCATCGCCACCCCGACGTCGGCCTGGGCGAGCGCGGGGGCGTCGTTGGTGCCGTCGCCGCACATGGCGACCAGCTTGCCCCCCGCCTGCTCGCTGCGGATCAGGTCGAGCTTGGTCTCCGGCGTGGCCTGGGCGAGGAAGTCGTCCACCCCGGCCTCGGCGGCGATGGCGGCGGCGGTCAGCGCGTTGTCGCCGGTGATCATCACCGTGCGGATGCCCATCCGCCGCAGCTCCTCGAAGCGCTCGCGGATGCCGCCCTTCACCACGTCCTTGAGGTGGATCACGCCGAGCAACTGCGCCCCCTCGCAGACGGCAAGCGGCGTGCCGCCCTGGTGGGCGATGCGCTCGGCAGCGGCGGCGACCTCGCGCGCCACCCCCTGCGGGACCGGCCGCAGCGCACCGACATGGGCGAGCACGGCCTCCACCGCGCCCTTGCGGATCGAGCGCCCCTCCACGTCCACCCCGCTCATGCGGGTCTGCGCGCTGAAGGGCACGAAATGCGCGCCCCGCCCCGCCAGCTCGCGCCCGCGCAGGGCGAACTTCTCCTTGGCCAGCACGACGATGGAGCGGCCCTCGGGGGTTTCGTCGGCCAGCGAGGCGAGCTGCGCGGCCTCGGCCAGCGCCTCGGCGGAAACACCCGTAAGCGGAACGAATTCCGCCGCCTGGCGGTTGCCCAGCGTGATGGTGCCGGTCTTGTCGAGCAGCAGCGTATCCACATCGCCCGCCGCCTCGACGGCGCGGCCCGACATGGCCAGCACGTTGAAGCGCACCAGACGGTCCATCCCCGCGATGCCGATCGCCGAGAGCAGCGCGCCGATGGTGGTGGGGATGAGGCAGACGAACAGCGCCACCAGCATCAGCACCGAGGTCGCGCCTCCCGCATAGGCGGCAAACGGCGGAATGGTCGCCACCGCGAAGACGAAGATCAGCGTGAGTCCGGCAAGCAGGATGTTGAGCGCGATCTCGTTGGGCGTGCGCTGGCGGGCGGCGCCTTCCACCAGCGCGATCATGCGGTCGAGAAAAGTGCTGCCCTGGGCTGCGGTGATGCGCACCATCAGCCAGTCGGAGAGCACCTGCGTGCCGCCCGTCACCGCCGAGCGGTCGCCGCCGCTCTCGCGGATCACCGGCGCAGATTCGCCGGTGATGGCCGCCTCGTTGACGCTGGCCACCCCCTCGATCGCCTCGCCGTCGGAGGGGATGATGTCGCCGGCCTCGACCAGCACGACATCGCCCTGCTCGAGTTCCGGAGCCGGAACGGTTTCGTAGAGGCTGGTGTGCGCCACCTTTCCGTCGGCCCCGGCGATGAGGCGCTTGGCCTGGGTCTCGGTGCGGGCGCGCCGCAGGGTCGCGGCCTGGGCCTTGCCGCGCCCTTCCGCCACAGCCTCGGCAAAGTTGGCGAACAGCACGGTGAACCACAGCCACGCATTGAGCTGCACCGCGAAGCCGAGCCCGGCGCGGCCGGCCAGCGCGTCGCGCACCAGCAGCACGGTGGTCAGCACCGAGACCACGGCCACCACGAACATCACCGGGCTGTGCCACAGCACGCGCGGGTCGAGCTTGCGGAAGGCCTGGCCCGCGGCGGGCAGCAGGATGGCGGGGTCGAGCAGGGCGGCGGCACCGCGACGGCGCGCGACCGGTTCGTGTTCGGAAAGAATTTTCATGAGTGGGGACCTCAGAACTGGGTGCCTTGGAGGAGCGCGAAGTGCTCCACGAACGGCCCCAGGGCGAGCGCCGGGTAAAAGGTCAGGCCGCCGACGATGAGGATCACGCCCACCACCAGCCCGACGAACAGCGGGCCATGGGTGGGGAAGGTGCCGGCGGATATCGGCAGGGTCTTCTTGGCGGCAAGCGAACCGGCCAGGGCGAGGGCGGGGATCATCACGAAGAAGCGCCCGACGATCATGGCCGCGCCGAGCGTGCTGTTCCACCACAGCGTGTTGGCCGAAAGCCCCGCGAAGGCGCTGCCGTTGTTGGCGGCGGCGGAGACATAGGCATAGAGCGCCTCGGTGAAGCCGTGCGGCCCGGCAGCAGAAATCGCCGCGGCCGGCCCGGGCAGCACCACCGCGGCGGCGGTGAAGCCGAGCATCACCAGCGGCAGCACGAGGATCGCCAGCATGGTCAGCTTGATCTCGCGGGCCTCGATCTTCTTGCCGAGGTACTCCGGCGTGCGCCCCACCATCAGCCCGGCCACGAACACCGCGACGATGGCGAACAGCAGGAACCCGTAGAGCCCCGAGCCGACGCCGCCGAAGACGATCTCGCCGAGCATCATGTTCACCAGCGGCACGGCCCCCCCGAGCGGCAGGAAGCTCTCGTGCATGGCATTGACGGCGCCGCACGAGGCATCGGTGGTGACGGTGGCGAACAGCGCCGAGAGCGCCGGGCCGAAGCGGACCTCCTTGCCTTCCATGTTGCCGAGCGTGGGATCGACCCCGAGCGCGGTGAGCAGCGGATTGCCCTGCGCCTCCGACCAGTAGGCGACGGATACGCCGACGAGGAAGAGCACGAACATCGCCGCGAACACCGCCCAGCCCTGCCGGCGGTCGTTCACCATGCGCCCGAACATCGAGGTGAGCCCGGCACCGAGGGCAAAGATCGCCAGCATCTCGACGAGGTTTGCCAGGGCCGTGGGATTCTCGAAGGGATGCGCGGAGTTGGCGTTGAAGAATCCGCCGCCGTTGGTGCCGAACATCTTGATCGCCTCCTGCGAGGCGACGGGGCCGCGGGCGATGACCTGGCGCGCCCCCTCCAGCGTGGTGGCGTCCACCGATCCGCCCAGGGTCTGCGGCACGCCCTGCCAGACCAGCACCAGTGCCACCACCAGCGCGACCGGCAGCAGCACGTAGAGGGTGACGCGCACCAGATCGACCCAGAAGTTGCCCACGGTCGCAGCGGAATGTCGCGCGAAGCCGCGCACCACCGCCATCGCCACCGCGATGCCGGCAGCGGCGGAAACGAAGTTCTGCGTCGTGAGCCCGGCCATCTGCGAGAGGTACGACATCGTCGTTTCGCCGCCGTAGTTCTGCCAGTTGGTGTTGGTCAGGAAGCTGACGGCGGTGTTGAAGGCGAGGTCGGGCGCCACCCCGCCCAGGCCGGCGGGGTTGAGAGGCAGCACCCCCTGCAGGCGCAGCAGCAGGTAGAGCAGCACGAAGCCCGCGACCTTGAAGGCGATCATGCTGGCAGCGTAGCCAAGCCAGCCCTGTTCGCGCGCCGGGTCGATGCCGGCCAGGCGATAAAGACCGCGTTCGAGCGGACCGAAGACCGGGGTCAGCGCGGTGCGCCGCCCGTCGGCCACGGCGGCGAGCCACGCCCCCATGGGCGCGGTGAGTGCCAGCAGAAGCGCGCCGAACAGCGCGATCTGCAGCCAGCCGTTGACTGTCATGAAGAAGGCCTCAGAACCGCTCCGGCCGCAACAGGGCCGCAAGCAGATAGATCAGCAGGAACAGAGCGACCGCCGCGCCGAGCACGAGGTCAAGATCAAGATCGAGCATGGAGACACCTCCAGCATTGGGATGTCTCCATGATCGTCATCCGGGCATAGAAAAACCATTCCACGCCATGCGGCGAAGAATAGGAATCTCATAGGAATCGAAAGAGAAAACCCAGACGCCCGGGCGTTCGATCAGCCCCTTCCCTCCGGCGCACGGTCCGTCCGGGCGGGGGTCCAGGTCATGGCACGGCGCACGGGGTCGGGCACATGGCGCAGTCGCCTGGCGGCAGCCGGCGTGAGGGGGATCAGCCCGCCCTGAACCATGCCCCGCTCGACATGGTCGCGCATCCGCTCTTCGGCGAGTTCGGGCTGGCGGGCGCGGATCGCCCAGAGGATCGCCGCGTGCTCGCGCAGGGCCCGCTGCGGCTCGCCAGGCCAGGACCGCAGATTACGGTCGCGATTGAACTGCGCGTAGGCCCGGGTCGCCTCGATGGTGCGGATCAACAGCACGTTGCCGGTGACCTGGTGGAGAATTGCGTGGAACCTGCGATTTTCCTCGGCGAGCCTCAGCAGGTCGGCGTTGCGCGTGCAGTATTCCATCACCCGCAATTGCTCGCGTAGCTGCGCGATCTGCTGGTCATCGCAGCCGCGCCGCGCCAGCATCGCCGCGGCCGCACATTCCAGCGAGATGCAAATCAGCCCCATCTCCTCCAGCCGCTGGGCGGTGAAATCGGCGATGAACGACCCCTTGCGCGGCGCGGTGACGATCATCCCTTCCGACTCCAGCCGGTGCATCGCCTCGCGCACCGGCTGGGCGGAAATGCCGAGCTGCTGGGCCAGCGCCCGCTCCGAGACCGCCGTCCGGGGCGGCAGGGCTCCCTGGGTGATGGCATCGCGCAGCCGTCGATAGGCCCGCTCGGAGAGAGGCAGTACCTCTTCGGCCGTCAGACCCTGCAGACTGAAGGCAGGCACATCCGTTTCCTTTCCCGAGTCGGATGACCCGGCATTCTGAGTAGAATCCGGTTGCATCCAGGGGCGTCAAGTGGCATAGCCGCGCCATTGCTATCTGCTATAGCACATAGCATATTGCATTCACCGTCCGGGAAAAAAACGTCATGAAACCCCGCCTCATCCTCACCCGCATGGTCGTCGCCCCGGTCATCGCGCGCATGCAACGCGACTACGACACGCTGATGCCGGACGGCACCATGGACACGGCCACCGCACTGGCTGCCGCCCGCTCGCACAATGCCGATGCCATCTTCTTCTCCTCCAAGCTCAAGCTGACCCAGGAAACCATTGCCGCCCTGCCCGGGAGCGTGCGCATCGCCGCCTCCTGCTCGGTGGGCTACGACCACATCGACGTCGCCGCCGCGCGCGCACGCGGCCTGGTCGTCACCAACACCCCCGAGGTGCTGACCGACTGCACCGCCGACCTCGCCTTCCTGCACATCCTCTGCGCCTGCCGCCGGGTGCGCGAGAACATGGCCATCATGGAGCAGGGTTGGCGACGCGGCTTCGGCATGGACGAGATGCTCGGCACCCGTGTCGCGGGCAAGACGCTCGGTATTCTCGGCATGGGGCGCATCGGCCGCGCGGTGGCGCAGCGCGCCCGCGGCTTCGGCATGAAGATCGTCTACCACGATGTCGCCCCCCTGCCCGACGAACTCGCACAGGGCGCCACCTATTTTCCAGCCTTCCGCGAGATGCTGCCGCATTGCCAGATTCTCACCCTGCACGCTCCCGGCGGCGCGGGGCTCAACGGGATCATGAACGCCGAGACCTTCGGGCTGCTGCCGCAGGGGGCGGTGTTCGTCAACGCCGCGCGCGGCGCGCTGGTCGACGAGGATGCGCTGATCGATGCCCTGCGCTCGGGCCATCTCGCCGCCGCCGGGCTCGATGCCTTCCGCAACGAACCCGCCTATGACCTGCGGCTGCGCGACATCCCCAACCTCTTCCTCACCCCGCACATGGGGTCGGCGACCATGGAGACCCGTATCGCCATGGGGTACCGCGCCCTCGACAATCTCGACGCATTTTTTGCCGGCCGCCACGTGCAGGATTCGCTGTGGTGAACGACTGACGCCCACCGCCCCCGGGAGAAAACAACATGTCCTCGCAAAAGATTGCCATTGTTACCGGCGCCGGCTCGGGAATCGGCCGTGCCAGCGCCCTCGCCCTCGCCCGTGCGGGCTTCGCCGTGGCGCTCGCCGGACGCCGGACCGACGCGCTGGAAGCCGTCGCCGCCGAAATCGCTGCTGCCGGCGGCACCGCGCTCGCCCATGCCACCGACGTCACCAGCGAGACCTCGGTCGAGCAGCTGTTCGCCACGGTTGCGAAGCGCTTCGGCCGCCTCGACGTGCTCTTCAACAACGCCGGCCGCAACGCCGGGGCCGTGGGACTCGAAGACTACACCAGCGAACTCTGGAATTCCGTGGTTGCCGCCAACCTCACCGGAACCTTCCTCTGCTGCCGCGCCGCCTTCCGCATGATGAAGGACCAGACCCCGCGCGGTGGACGCATCATCAACAACGGCTCGATCTCCGCGCATGCCCCCCGCCCCAAGACGATCGCCTATACCGCGACCAAGCACGCGATCACCGGCATCACGAAGCAGATTGCCCTCGACGGCCGCCCCTTCGACATCACCTGCAGCCAGATCGACATCGGTAATGCCGCCACCGAGCTGACCGATCGGATGACCAGGGGCGTGCTTCAGCCCAACGGCACCTCCATGCCGGAGGACCGCGTCGATGTCGGCATCGTCGCCGATGCCGTTGTCCACATGGCGGATCTTCCGCTTTCGGCCAACATCCTCTTCCTGACGGTGATGGCCTCCAAGATGCCTTTCGTCGGCCGGGGCTGAAGCCCTGGGCCCTCTCCGGCCGCCGCCTGCAGACAGGCGACGGAACCCCGAAGCCAATGGGACGCAAGACGATGACTGACACGACCACTGCCCCCCCCGGCTGCGATGCTACTTCCGCGGCGGCCTCTCGCACGAAGCCCACGCATATTCGCTACTGCATTCTCCTGCTGATCCTGATCGCCACCATCCTCAACTTCGTGGATCGCACGAACCTTGGCATCGCGGCCCCGTTTTTGACCAAGGAGCTCGGCCTCGACAAGGCACGCATGGGCGAGATCTTCGCCGCCTTCGGGCTGGCCTACGCCTTCTGCCTGGTGCCCGGCGGCATCATCGCCGACGTGCTCGGCTCGCGACTGGCCTATGCCCTGGCGCTGATCACCTGGTCACTCGCCACCGTGGTCCAGGGCTTCGCCAACAGCTTCCATGTCTTGTTCGGCTCGCGTCTTTCGATCGGCTTCTTCGAATCCCCCGCCTTCCCCTCCAACGCCCGTGCCGTGACGATGTGGTTCCCCATGAAGGAACGGGGCTTCGCAACCTCGGTCTACATCATGGGCCAATACATCGGGACGCCGCTGTTCGCCGGCGCACTGTTGTGGCTCGCCAACGATTTCGGCTGGCGCTCGGTGTTTTTTGTCACCGGCGGCGTTGGACTGATCATCGGCGCGCTGTGGTGGATGCTCTACCGCGACCCCAATCAGCACCCGGCAGCCAATGCCGCAGAGCTGGAACTGATCCGGTCGGGCGGCGGTCTTGTCGGAAAGAAAACGCAGGATCACTTCGACTGGCACAAGGCGCTCGAACTCCTGAAAAACCGCCAGATCTTGGCACTGTGCCTCGGCAAATTTTTCAACAACACGATTCTCGTGTTCTTCACGACGTGGTTCATGACCTACCTGATCGAAGGCCGGCACATGACCATGATCAAGGTCGGCATCTTCCAGGCGCTGCCCTTCCTCGGCGCGACCGCCGGCATCCTGCTCGCAGGAGCACTCGCCGACTTCTTCATCCGCCGCGGCTATTCGATGTCGTCCGCGCGCAAGGCACCGCTGATCATCGGCACCGTGCTCGGTTCGGCGATTGTGCTGGTCAACTTCGTCGAATCCGACGCGGTGGTAATCGCCATCCTGACGGTCTCCTTCTTTGCCCAGGGCGTGGCGTCCTCCTCGTGGGCTGCCGTCTCGGAGATCGCGCCGCGCCAGTACATCGGCCTCACCAGCGGTATCACCTCGCTGGCAGCCAATCTTGCCGGCATCACCACGCCTCTCGTCATCGGGTATATCCTGCAGGCCACAGGCCAGTTCTACTGGGCGCTGAATTTCATAGGGATCGTCTCCCTGTGCGGTGCGCTTTCCTACTCCCTGCTCCTCGGCAAGCTCTCTCGCATCGAGATGGGCTAAGTCGGAAAGCCGCACAAAGACAGGCTCGCCGCCGGAATATAGGCGGCAGGCCACCAAGCTCCAGGCCGGGGGGAAGCCTCTATTCTTCGGAATGGACCTTCCCCCCTTTCTTTCCCTTCCCTCCCGAGGAAAAACAATCCGTGACCAAATTCACCTGGGACCATGTCCAGTTGCGCTCGCGCGATCCCGAGGCGGCAGCCGCATGGTTCGCGCGTCATTTCGGTGCGCAGATCAAGGCCGGCCCCAACCGCATCGATGTCGATCTTGACGGGGTGGCAGTTTTCATCTCGCGGGCCGGCGGGGACATTGCCGCGTCGCCGGGACATCCGCATTGCGGCCTCGACCACGTCGGCCTGACCGTGCCCGACCTCGACGCCGCACTGGCCGAACTGCGTGCCGGAGGGATCGAGCTGGCCGAGGATGTCAAAACGCCGCGTCCAGGCGTGCGCGCCTGCTACATCCTCGGCCCGGACGGGATCTGGATCGAACTGATCGAACGCCGCGGCGTCTGAATTTCCGCTTCCGGTTCCTATGAGATTCCTATTCTCCGCCGCGCGGCAGAGAATGGCTTTCCTATGCTCCGGGGACGATCATGAAGGCATCCAAATTCCAGGGGTGCCTCCATGCTCGATCTCTGTTTCCTGCCCGCCGGGGTGCTGGGGCTGATGGCCTGCCTCGCCTATGCACATTTCTGCGAGACCCTGTAGACAGGCCATGCCTGGCCATGCTCCCGGCGTACCGGCCTCGTTCTTCCCGCAGGTCCGTCTGCCCACCGCGCCCTCACCCGGCGGCGACCCTCTCCGCGATGCGGTCGGCGAGCATCCCCAGGGCCGTGCTCATTGCCGCCACCAGCCCGGCGGCGGCGGCGGCCTGCCGTGAGTTGTTCTCCGTGTACGGGACGGTCAGGCGCAGGGTGCGGGCGTCGGCCGGGCGGTGCGTGCCGTCGTGGCGCAGGGCCACCTGGGCGAGCAGCACCACCTCCCCTGCCCCGTCGTCCTCGAAGCGGGAGATGTCGATCTCCAGCACGGTATCGGGCTCGGTGGTGATCGCCCCGGTCTCGGCGACGATCGCCGCGTCGGGCAGGCGGGCCACCAGGTCCTCGGTGAGCACGCGCTCGACCATCCGTCCCAGCGGCTCGGCCCAGCGCTCGGTGTCGGCCACCGACACGCGATAGGCGCTCTCGACACGCACCAGCCCGGGGCGGTCGAGATAGCCCGCGAGCCCGATGCGCCGCAGCTCGATGCGCCGCGGCCCGGTCGCGTGCGCCGAACCGGGGCGAGCGGCGAGGGTATAGTAGCTCACCGGGGGCGAGGCGCAGCCGGCCAGCCCGAGCAGCGGTCCCAGGAGCAGGCCGCTCCCCAGAAGACAACGACGGCGCATGGCTCAGTCCCCTCCCTTTCCGGAGCGCCCGCGCACCAGGGCCTCGGGATGCTGGTCGAGGAAATCGGCCAGCAGACGCATCGAGCGCGCGGCATCACTGACCTGCCCCATCAGCCGCTCGAGATCACGCGAGAAGCGCGAGTCCTGTCCGTACGACCCGTTGGCGGAGGCCACCAGGCGGTTGGCCTGTTCCAGCGTCTGCTGCAACTGCCTGGAGATTTCCGGCACCCGCGCCAGCGCCGGCGACACCCCGGCATCGAGCTTGCGCACCAGGGTGCGGGTCTCGGCGAGGCTGTCGGCCAGCGCCGAAAGGGCCCGATGCATCTCCGCGCCGTTGGCGATGGCGTTGGTGCCCGCAAGCGTCGCGTTGAGGTTGGCGGCGATCTGCTCCAGCGGCAGCGCGTTGAGCCGGCGGACGATGTTGCCCGCCCCGGCCGTGAGCGATTCGGCCTCGCCCGGCACCGAGGGCACCACCATCTCGTCGCCCTCGCGGGCAAGGTGGGCGCTCGGCGCATCGGGGAAGAAATCCAGCGCCACCACCATCTGGCCGGTGAGCAGGCTGCTGCTGCGCAGCTGGGTCCGCAGGCCCCGGGCGACCAGCCTGTCCGCCACCTCGTCGATGGTGGCGTCCGGCCCGAGCAGCCACAGCCGCTCAGGCTGGATCTGCATGTGCACCGCCACCCGGAAGCCGACGGAAGCGGAGAGGTATTCCAGCTTGACGTCGCGTACCTGGCCCACGCGGATGCCGTAAAGCTCGACGGGGGCTCCCACCGAAAGACCGCGCGCCGAACCCTCGATATAGGTCACGGCGGCGATCTGCTGGCGGTAGCCGGCCGAGGCGGCGACATCCTCGGTGGCATAGAGGGGGAAGGTGGCACCGGTCTCGGCCACCGGGCTGGTGAGGGTGTCGCTGTCGGTGTCGAAGGCGATGCCGCCGGCCAGCACGGCGCGCAGGCTTTCGATGTCGAGGCGCAGGCCGTCCGGCCCGAACCCCACGCTCACGCCGGAAGCGTTCCAGAAATGCGTGGTGCGGTGCACGAAGCCGTCGTAGGGCGCGCGCACGAACACTTGCAGCGTCATGCGGCGCCCGGCGTGGTCGAACTCGTAGCCCAGCACCTCGCCCACATCGATGTCGCGATAGAACACCGGCGAGCCCGAGGAGAGCGACCCCAGACGGTCCGCGGTCAGGCGGAAGGTGCGGCCCGGCTCGTCGGAGCGCACCGCCGGAGGGTCCTCCAGCCCAACGAAATCGCGCCGCCCCGGGGCCGTGGGCGAGCCCGGGTCGAGCTCGATATAGGCGCCGGACAGCAGGGTCTCGATACCCGAGACATTGCCCGCCGAGAGGCGCGGCCGCACCACCCAGAAGCGCGCGTCGTCGGTGAGGAAACGGTCGGCTTGGCGCTGCATCTCCACCGTGGCGACGACGTGGGTCATGTCGTCGGAGAGCGTCACGCTCTTCACCGTGCCGAGCTCCACCGCCTTGTGTTCCACCTTGGTCTGGCCAGCCTTCAGCCCGTCGCCGGTGCGCCAGGAAATGGTGATGGTCGGGCCCCGCTGGGAAAGCACGTGCCAGGTCAGGAAGGCCGCCACAACCGCCGCGATAATGGGAATGAGCCACACCGGCGAAGGCAGCCGATGGTGCACCACCACCGCCTCGGCCGGCGACGGAGCAGGAGAGTCGGGGGGAAGGGTCATGCTCGGTCGTCCCACATCAGGCGGGGGTCGAAGGACTCGGCGGCCAACATCGTCAGGATCACCACGCCGCAGAAGGCCACCACGCCGGGGCCGGGGAAAATGGTGGCAATGGCCCCCAGCTGAACGATGGCCACGAGGATCGACACCATGAAGACGTCGATCATGGACCAGCGGCCGATCGCGTCAACAATGCGGAACAGCACCGTCCGCTCGCGCAGGCCGCGCCGGGAACGACGGTGGGTGACCACCACCAGCCCCGTCAGACCGACCAGCTTGAGCACCGGCACGGTGATGGAGGCGAAAAACACCAGCAGCGCCAGCGGCCACATGTCGTCGGCGATCAGCTCTTCGACGCCGG
>CALNAL010000143.1 GCA_937874445.1 uncultured Acetobacteraceae bacterium
CGCCCGCGCGCCGGGGGGGCCCCGGCCCCGCGCGCGCCGCGCGGGGCCGAGCGCGCCCAGCTGCAGCCAGGCCGAGGAGGCCCCGGGGCCGCCGTTGAAGACGAAGGCGACCGGTCGCGCGGCCGGGTCGGCGCCATCGAGGGTGTAGGACAGCACGGCGATGTCGGCCTGCGGGGTCCCCGTGTCGTCGGCGAGGCGGAAGGATTCGGCGGTGGCGGTAAAGGCGAGGGAGCGCCCCGGCAGGGCCAGCGTGTGATGCGTGACGGCAGCGCCCGGCAGCGGCGCCCGGGCGGATTCGTGGCGGGAGGGGGCGTCAGGACCGTGGCTGCCGTCGGCCGTGGCGGCCCGGACGGGAGGGATGCCCTGCAGCAGGAGCGCGGGCAGGGGCAGCAGGGCGGCTCCCAGGAAGAGGCGACGGGAAGACGACAAGCGGGAAGAACGGGACATGGCACCCCTGGATATAATGGAGGAAATTATGCGCCCGCCCGAGGCAGCGACGCCAGGGGGGCAGCGACGCCAGGGGAAGGCATGCGCCGGTGCGTTTTTGCCGCCTCCGATGCCCCGTCGAGAAGGGCCGGCGTGTCTGCAAGCCTCAGCGTGGACGCACGAAATCCATGGCCACCTCGATCGCGTGGGTGCGGCGCAGGGCGAACTGATCGGGACGGCGCAGGTCATCGCGGTTGAACACGACCGAAAGGGTTGCCGCATTCGACATGTAGAAATAGCTCAGGCTGGAAATGGTGATGTAGAGCTGCAGCGGCTCGATGCCGGGCTTGATTTCGCCTCTTTCCTCGCCGCGCCGCAGAATGGTCTCGAGCGTGACGATCAGGGAATCGTGCATCGCCTTCAGCTCCTGCGAGCGGACCAGGAAGGCGGCGTTCTGCAGGTTCTCGACGGCGAGCAGGCGGATGAAGCGGGGATGCGCGAAATCGTAGTCGCACTTGAATTCCACCAATCGGCGAATCGCCTGGAGCGGTTCGAGATCAAGCAGGTTCAGCTCGCGCTCGGCCTTGCGCATCGCGCCATAGGCGTGTTCCAGGACGAGCTGGTAGAGCTTCTCTTTTGATTCGAAATAGTAATAAATCATCTGCTTGTTGGTGCCGGCCCGCTCGGCGATCGCATCAACCCGGGCTCCCGAGAGCGCCTTCTCCGCGAATTCCTTCTCGGCAGCGGCAAGGATCGCCCGGCGGGTGCGTTCGGCGTCACGCGGGGGGCGCTTCTGCCCCTTTGCCGCGACGGCTCCGGCTTCGCTGATACGTTTTGCCACCAAGACGACCTTCCCGCAGAATCCATCGATAACAAGGATCGCGATACGATGCAGCCTGCTCCCCTGCGGGTCAACACCGGGGGTGGCGGGAAGGTTCTTGACGGGCGTTCCGGCCGAGATTATCAACCAACTATATAGATAATAAATGACGGAGGGGGGCGTCCAAACGCGGTTTCACAGCCGGTCGCTCCCGGCTTGTGCGTTCCGTTCTGTGCGCCCCTGCCCGCCAAGAGAGGCAGGATGACGGTTCGAATCGTAACGGCGGACGAGGCTGCCGCCCTGGTTGAAAACGGAGATACGGTGCTGATCGGCGGCTCCGGCGCTGGGCACTCGGTACCCGATGCGCTGATCGCCGCGATCGGAAAGCGCTTTGCGGAAAGCGGCATGCCGCGCGGCATCACCACCTTTCATCCCGTAGGTCTGGGCGATCATGCCGAACTCGGCCTGGCCCATCTCGCCCAGCCGGGTCTGCTCAAGCGCGTGGTCTGCGGCGCCCTTGTCGATTCACCGATCATCGCGAAAATGGCGGCCGACAATCAGATCGAGGCCTACACCCTGCCCCAGGGATGCCTTTCGCAGTTGACGCGCGAGATGGCGGCCGGGCGCCCCGGGCTGCTGACACATGTCGGACTCGGAACGTTTGTCGATCCGCTCCTCGGCGGCGGGCGACAGAGCGAATGCGCCCGGGAGGACCTCGTCGAGCGGGTCCGGCACGGCGGAAAGGACTACCTGTTTTTCAAGGCGCCCATTGCCGATTTTGCCCTACTGCGCGGGACCACGGCCGATGGGGACGGCAACGTGACGATGGAGCACGAGGCGGTCTTCGGAGAGATGCTTTCGATGGCCCAGGCGGCCCGGCGGTGCGGCGGCATCGTCGTTGTTCAGGTCAAGCGCCTTGCCCTGCGCGGCACGCTGCCGCCCAAGCAGGTCAAGATTCCCGGGATGCTGGTTGACCTCGTGGTGGTCGAGCCCGATCAACCGCAGACGTTCTTTACCCGCTATGATCCCGCCTATGCCGGTGAGTTGCGCGTGCCGCTTTCCAACATCACGCCTCTGCCTTTTTCGGTTCGAAAGGTGATCGCCCGCCGGGCTGCCATTGAACTCTTTCCCGGGGCCATCTGCAATCTTGGGTCCGGGGTTTCGACGGGGATTGCCTCGATCGCTGCCGAGGAGGATGCCCTCGATGACGTCGTGCTCACCAATGAGCAGGGATTGATCGGCGGGGCCCCGGCCACCGGCAACGAGCCGGGGGCGGCGCGCAACTATCAGGCGATCGTCGATCAGCCCTACCAGTTCGACTTCTACGACGGCGGCGGGCTCGATCTGGCATTCCTGTCGTTTGCCGAGATCGATGCGGCAGGGGATGTCAATGTCAGTCGTTTCGGTGATCGCATCATCGGTCCCGGCGGTTTCATCAACATCAGCCAGAACGCGAAAACGGTGATTTTCAGCGGGACATTCACCGCCGGCGGGCTCGATATCGCGTGGTCTGGGGGGGCGACGAACATCAAAAAAGAAGGCCGCAGCAGGAAATTCGTCGAAAAAGTCCAGCAGGTGACATACAGCGGTTCCCTCGGCTTTTCCAATGGCCAGCGCACGCTCTTCGTGACCGAGCGTGCGGTGTTCCGGCGCAACGAGGCCGGGCGTGTCGAGCTGATCGAGATTGCTCCCGGCATTGATCTTGAACACGACGTGCTGGCGCAGATGTGCTTCCGGCCGGAGATATCGCCGGCTCTCAAGGGAATGGACCCGCGCCTGTTCTCCCCTGTCCCGATGGGGCTTCCCGCCATCATTGCTGCCAATCGTCGCCCGCCGCGCTCGGCCCGCCTGGCCTGACCCACCCCTTTCCTGATTTCCGAGAGACCACGATGAAATATGGCGAATATCCAAAATCCACGTCTTTCGCTCGACTCTCCGACTTCATCGCGCATATGCGTCATCTGGGCCTGGAGATGCCCTGCGATGAAGTCGTCGAAAGCGGCCCCTCCTCTCCGCTCGCGGCCCCGCTCGAGGTGGATGGCCTCAAGATAGGAAACCGCCTCGGCATCCACCCGATGGAGGGCTGGGACTGCAATGCCGACGGCACCCCCAGCGAAAACACCGTGCGTCGCTGGACGCGATTCGGCTCCAGCGGAGGCAAGCTGATCTGGGGGGGGGAAGCCTGTGCGGTTCGCCCCGATGGGCGTGCGAATCCGCACCAGCTGATGATGGCCGACCATACCCAGTCCTCGATCGCCGCGATGCGCGAGGCGCTGGTCAAGGCGCATATCGCCGCCGCCGGGTCCGATGCCGGACTGGTGGTGGGCCTCCAGCTCACCCATTCCGGACGATTCTGCAAGCCCCACGACAACAGAAAATTCGAATCGATCATCGCCTACCACCACCCCCTGCTCGATCGCAGATTCGGTGTCCCAGCGAATCTCGAACCGATCAGCGACGAGGGAATCGAGCAGCTGATTGCCGATTATGTGATCGCCGCCAAGCGGGCGCAGGAGTGCGGCTTCGATTTTGTCGATATCAAGCACTGCCACGGGTATCTCGGCCATGAGCTGCTGGGGGCCCGCTCGCGTCCGGGCAGGTTCGGAGGCAGCTTTGAGAATCGCACGCGCTTCCTGCGCGATATCGTCGCCGGCATCCGCACCGAGGCCCCGGGCCTGCGCATCGGAGTGCGTCTGAGCGCAATCGATACGTTGCCGTTCAAGCCGGATCAGACGGATGCCGCGCCAGGTCAGCTCGGTCCGGGCATGCCCGAAAAATTTGCGGGGAGCTACGAATTCGGCTTCGGCATAAATCCCGCCAATCCATTCGAATATGATCTTGCCGACAGCAAGAGATTCCTGGGCGTTCTGCGCGAGCTGGGCATCCATCTCGTCAACATCACGCTTTCCAGCCCATACTACACGCCCCACTACACTCGTCCGGCCCTCTATCCACCTTCGGACGGCTACGCGCCACCGGAAGACCCCTATGTCGGAGTCATGCGGCATATTGCCGTGGTACGCGATCTCAAGGCGGCCTTTCCCGATATGTGCCTGATGGGCAGCGGCTACACCTATCTGCAGGAATACCTGCCCAATGTCGCCCAGGCGGCGGTACGTCGGGCCATGGTCGATGTGGTCGGGCTCGGGCGCATGGTGCTTTCCTATCCCGAGATGCCTCTCGATGTTCTGGCCGGCAGGCCTGTGCAGAGAAAACGGATTTGCCGAACTTTCAGCGACTGTACGACTGCGCCACGCAACGGGCTCGTCTCGGGCTGCTACCCGCTCGATGCACATTATAAAAAGTCCTGCAAATTCACTGAGCTTTGCAAAATAAAAAAGACGGCCGGTACAAAATGAAGGTTGGATTCATCGGTCTCGGGCTGATGGGGGCGCCGATGGCCGCCAATCTGGCCAGGGGCGGACATCAGCTTTTCCTCTTCGACGTGGTGCGGATTCCGGCTGATCTGATCGCTGCCGGAGGCGTTGCATGCGCCTCCTCCGGCGAGGTCGCAGGGAGGGCGGATGTCGTCATCACCATGGTGCCGAAGACAGCCGACGTGGAGCAGATTCTGTTTTCGCCGGGAGGGGTCGCGGAAAACCTTTCTCCGGGGAAGCTGGTGATCGACATGAGTTCCAGTGCCCCGTTTGAAACCCGGAAATTCGCCGAGCGCATCGGGAAAATTGGCTGCGAGTATCTCGATGCCCCGGTCTCGGGGGGAGACATCGGCGCGAGGGAGGGAAGCCTGACCATCATGGTCGGAGGTACCGACCGTGCTTTCGAACGCGCGCGTCCGCTCTTCGCGCTGATGGGCCGCAACATCACCCATGTCGGTGCGAGCGGAGATGGGCATGCGACCAAGCTCGCCAATGCGATCATCGTGGGCGGCACCATGACGGCAGTGGCCGAGGCCCTGCATGTGGTCAAGCTGAGCGGTGCCAGTCCGGCGGCGGTGCGCGCCGCATTGAAGGGCGGCTTTGCCGATTCCCGCGTGCTGGACCTGCACGGCAAGCGCATGGCCGAGCGGGACTTCGTGCCGGGGGGACCTGCCCGCTTCCAGCTCAAGGACATGCGCACCGCGGAAGATTTCGCGGAGAAGGCCGGAGCGCATCTGACCATCCTTCCGAAATTGATTGAAATGTACACGGAACTCATCGAACGGCAGGGAGACGCGCTGGATGTCTCGGCAATCCTGCTTGAGGTGGAGCGCCGTACCAGGGAGAGCACGAAATGAGCGACCATATCGAATACAGCGCCAAGGATGGCGTCGGGCGGATCGTGCTGGCTCGTCCGGAGAAGCTGAATGCCATCACAAAGGAGATGGCGCGCGAACTTCGGCGCATCTGCCTGGACATCGATGCCGATGACAAGGTCCGTGTGGCGACGATTACCGGAGCCGGGGACCGGGCCTTTTCGGCCGGCAGCGATCTCAATGGGCTGGCCGATCTCTCCGATCTGTGGGCATTCCGCAACCGTGTCGAATACGCGGCGGCAGTGCGTGACGTGCGCAAGCCCGTGATCGCCGGATTGAAGGGATGGGTGCTCGGCGGGGGGCTGGAGATGGCACTCGCCGCCGATATCCGCGTCGCCGGGAGAAGCGCGAAGTTCGGCGGCCCGGAGGTGACGCGCGGCTGGGTCGGGGGCGGTGGCGCGACGCAGATGCTGCCGCGTCTGGTCGGCTACGGCCAGGCTGCCCGCATGCTGCTGGTTGGCGATCCTGTCGATGCCGAGAACGCATTCCGTATCGGCCTGGTCGAGGAACTGGTCGAGGACAGCGAGGTCGAAAAGCGTATCGGCGCGCTTGCCGCTGCAATGGCCGCCCTCAGCCCGGTCGCGGTGCAATCGACCAAGGCTGCCATCCGCGCGGCGCTCTCCACTCCCCTCGAGGCCGGCATCCGCTACGAGAACGAGATCCATGTCATCTGCATGGCGGACAAGGACCGGATGGAGGGGATCAAGGCCTTCCAGGAAAAGCGGCAGGGCCGTTTCTAGATCGCGGAAGGCATCATGATGCGCGATTTTTCCACCGGGTCTGCTCCGATCGCGCTGAACACGGCGACTCTTGGTCCGCGCGCCAGCCTGAAGGACGCCGTCGATGGCTGCCTGCGTCATGGCATTGCCACCCTTTCCCCGTGGCGCGACCGGATTGCCGCGACCGGTCTGCATGCTGCCAGCAGGCTGATTCGCGACTCCGGCCTGACGGTCGCCGGCCTGTGCCGGGGAGGGATGTTTCCTGCTGCCGACGCGGCCGGCCGCAAGGCTGTCCGCGAGGACAACCTGAGGGCCCTCGATGAGGCCGCCACACTCGGGGCGGGGGCGCTGGTGCTGGTGGTCGGGAGTCTGCCGGCGGGCTCGAAGGATATTTCCGCGGCCCGCCGGCAGGTGGAGGAGGGCATCGCCGCATTGCTCGAGGATGCCCGCGAGTTCGGCGTGAGGCTCGCGATCGAGCCGCTCCACCCGGTCTACGCCGCCGAGCGGGCCTGCGTGAACACG
This sequence comes from uncultured Acetobacteraceae bacterium, assembly GCA_937874445.1. Lineage (GTDB taxonomy): Bacteria > Pseudomonadota > Alphaproteobacteria > Acetobacterales > Acetobacteraceae > Rhodovastum. Next base: position 6,740 of record CALNAL010000143.1, read on the forward strand.
CTTGCCCAGGCGCTGGACATGTGCGACCGGCTCGGCGGGGACCTGGGCATTGCCATCGACGCCTATCACGTCTGGTGGGACCCCGACCTTTCCCGCCAGATCGCGCGTGCGGGCAGGAGCGGTCGCATTCTCGGCTTTCATGTCAGCGACTGGATGCTGCCGACGGCAAGCGTGCTCAACGATCGCGGGATGATGGGGGAGGGGATCATCGACCTCAAGGCGCTGCGTGGCGAGGTCGAGGCGGCCGGCTTCGCTGGCCCTGTCGAGGTTGAGATTTTTTCGGAGCGAAACTGGTGGATGCGACCCGTCGACGAGATTCTTTCGGCGGTCGTGCGGGCCTGCCGCACCGCCGTGTGATTCTGAAGGTCTTCTGGGATGAAAATAGATTCTGCCCTCACGCCGCAATCGCTCCTGGAACCCATCCGCCGGATGTGGGAGATTTCCGCACCGAAAATCATCGAGATCGATGCGACTTTCGATCATTCCGGGGGCGCGCCTGTTTATACTGTTGCCGGCCGCTACGTCCCGCGCGGATGGACGGACTGGACACAGGGCTTCGAGTTCGGCTCGGCCATTCTTCAGTTCGACGCGACCGGAGATGAGAGATTCCTGGCCATGGGGATCGCCCGGACCAGGGCCTGCATGCCTGTGCATGTCACCCATTTTGGCGTGCACGACCACGGCTTCAACCAGGTTTCCACCTACGGCAACCTGCTGCGCCTGATGACGGAAGGGCGGATTCCATTCGACGCGTGGCAGCGCGAATATCTTGAACTGGCATTGAAGTGTTCTGCCGCGGTGCAGGCCAGCCGGTGGACGCGCCTCGGCGACGGGGAGGGCTTCATCTATTCCTTCAACGGCCCGCACTCCCTGTTCATCGACACCCTCCGCACCCTGCGCATCCTCGCGCTCGGATATCGCCTCGGACATGTCCTGAAGGGAGAGGGGGATGCGGAGATCCCGCTTCTGGGGCGGATGATTTCCCATCTCCGGGCCACTGCGAAATACAACCTGTTCCGGGGGAAGGGGCGCGACATCTGGGACGAGCGGGGACGTACCGCCCACGAAGCGCTTTTCAACACCGGGAACGGTACTTTTCGCAGCGTCTCCACCCAGCAGGGATATTCGGGATTTTCCACCTGGATGCGGGGACTGTCCTGGGCGATGACGGGCTTTGCCGAACAGATCGAATTCTTCGACACTCTGGCAGACGAGGCGCTCGTTCCCTTCGGCGGACGCGAGGAGATCATCGCTCTGCTCTCGGAGGCCGCCGCGGCGACGATGGATTTCTACATCGCCCACACGGCGACCGACGGCATTCCCTATTGGGATACCGGTGCGCCCGGCCTGGTTCATCTCGGGGATGTCTACGAACGTCCGTCCGAACCGGAAAACGATTTCGAGCCGGTGGACAGCTCGGCCGCTGCCATCGGCGCACAGGGGCTGGTGCGCTACGGCGGCTGGCTCGCGCGTCATCATCGCAAGGGGGGAGCGCGATATTTCCAGGCCGGGCTTACGGTTCTTGCGACCTTGCTGGGGCCGCGCTACCTCTGTCCCTCTCCGAAACATCAGGGCCTGCTGCTGCACAGCCAGTATCATCGCCCGAACGGGTGGGATCATATCCAGCCGGGACATCGTTCGCCGTTCGGAGAGGCCACGATGTGGGGCGACTATCACATGCGCGAACTCGCGCTTCTGGTACAGCGCATCGCCGGGGGCGGCCCCTACCCAGCCTTCTTTTCCGTCTAGAGCGGGCTGCGCTCACGCGCCCCGCTCTCGCACCCGGTTTCCTCGCGCGATTCGGACTTCTGGCGATTCCGCCAGTCGTCATCGCGCTCCATGGGAGGTCACGTGACATGAACGCTTCGAAAAAGCGGCGTGTTGCTCTTGTTACCGGCGGGAGGCGCGGCATCGGCCGGGCCATCGCCCGGCGGTTGGCGGGGGAGGGCTTCGATGTCGCGATCACCGGAACCTCGCCCGCCGACGAGGTTTCACGTGCAGTGGTCGCCGGGCTCCAGTCTTCGGGGGCACGCGCATGCTACATTGCCGGGCGGACCGACGAACTGGAGGACCATGCCCGCGTGCTCGATGCGGTCGAGACAACCCTTGGACCGATCGACGTGTTGGTCTCCAACGCGGGCATTGCGCCGCCTCGGCGTTTGGATCTTCTCGAGACGACGCCGGAGAACTTCGACGTGGTGCTGGGGGTCAACCTGCGGGGCGCGTTCTTCCTCGCCCAGGCGGTGGCGCGACGCATGCTGGCCGTGGCGGCGGAGGGGAGCCGGTCGCTGGTTTTCGTCTCCTCCTGCTCGGCGGAAATGGTCTCGCTCAACCGGCTCGAATACTGCATCTCCAAGGCCGGACTCTCGATGGCGATCCAGGGGCTGGCGGCCCGGCTCGCCGGGGAGGGGATCGGCGTCTTCGAGGTGCGGCCGGGGATCATCCGCACCGACCTGACAGCGGGCGTCGCCGCACGCTACGATTCGGTGATCGGGGAGGGGCTGGTTCCGGCCAGGCGATGGGGCGAGGGCGAGGACGTCGCCGCCGCGGTCGCGGCGCTGGCGGGACCGGATCTGTTCTTCTCGACCGGCTCGGTTGTCAATGTCGATGGGGGACTGACCCTCAGCCGACTGTAGAGCCGGCGGGATTGCGCGGGGCACGCGGATCGGTCCGGGAAGCAGAGAGCCGGAACCTTCGCCGGGCGCCGAGGCGGAGGGAAAAGGCTCCATCCACATTCCAGAGCAGACGGCCGCGCACACGGAAGTTTCCGGCGTTTGCCGGCCGGACAATAAACTATCCGGATGGATAACAAAACAGATTGCCCCGGTGCAACGACACGGGGGTAGGAGGAATCGGAAGAATGCAGACCAAGGCACAACAGATCCGGATCATCCTGACAGCCGTCCTGGGATGGATGCTCGACTCGTTCGATTTCTGCGTCATGTTGTTCGTCGTGACCGATGTGGCCGCCGAGTTCCATGTCGGCATCACCGCGGTGACCTGGGCCGTGACCGCGACCCTGTTCCTGCGCGTGTTCGGGGCGGCGATCTTCGGGGCGCTCGCCGATCGCTTCGGCCGCAAGCCGCTGCTGATCGCCAACACGCTCGCCTTCTCGGTTTGCGAGGTGGCAAGCGGATTTTCGCCCAGTCTCGGGGCATTCCTGATGTTGCGTGCGCTTTACGGCATCGCCATGGGCGGCCAGTGGGGCATCGCGACCTCCTGGACCATCGAAAGCATCCCGGCCAACTGGCGGGGGTGGGCCTCCGGCCTGCTGGGCGCGGGGTATTCGGTCGGCTATCTGCTGGCCGGTCTGTTCTATGGCTTCGCCCATGACGCGCTCGGCTGGCGCGGCATGTTCATCGTCGCTGCCTTGCCGGCCCTCGTCGTGATCGGCCTGGCGGCCAGCGCCCCGGAAAGCCCCATCTGGCGCACGCAAAGCCACAAGCCCAAGCAGAGCACGGCCCTGATCCTGCGTTCCAACTGGAAGCTCTCGGCCTATGCCGTGATCCTGATGTTCGCGGCGGCCACCATGAGCCACGGCACCCAGGACCTCTACCCGGTGATGCTGCGGGTCCAGCACGGGCTGAACGCCCACGAGCTGGCCACCGTCGCCTCCGTCTACAGTATCGGCGGCATCCTCGGCTGCCTGTTCGGCGGCTCGCTGTCGCAGAAGATCGGACGGCGCCGGGAGCTGGTGCTGGCCTCGGCGCTGATGCTGGTGCTGATGCCCTTCTGGGGACTGTGCACCGGCCTCGTCGCGCTGACCGTGACGGCTTTCCTGATGCAGTTCCTGGTGCAATGCAGCTTCGGCACCATCCCCGCGCATCTCAACGAGATGTCTCCCCCGGGGATCCGCGGCACCTTCCCCGGCGTCGCCTTCCAGTTCGGCAATATGCTGGCCGCCGGCAACGCAACCCTGCAGTCCGTGCTCGCCGACAAGCTCGACAAGAACTACGGCGTGGCTCTCTCCGTGATTGCCGCCGCCGGTGCGCTGGCCTTCTGCCTGCTGGCCTACTGGGGGCCGGACAAGTGCAACGTGGAGATGGGCGACGACGTGGCGGAGCGCCGCCCCTCGGCCTGAGCGGCGCCCCCCGATCGCGGAATGCTCCCGGGAGGCCTCTTCCGGCCTTCCGGGGAAAGAGGCAGGATGGCCGGGGAAAGAGGCAGGATGGGGGCGCCGTCCGGTGGGCTCCGCGGCTGTTCCAGGCGCGGGGCCTCCGCGCAGGCGGCTTCCCCGGGCTTCCTGGCGCGCGGCCCGGGGTCCTGGACGCGTGGAAGGCGCGTGCTTCGGACGCGTCGCCGCTTGACAGGCGGCAACGGGGCGGTCATAAGCCCGGCTCCACGTTTCGTCGGTCCGCGAGGGTTCGCGCACCGACGCATTTTTTGTTGTCCCCGGTGTCCTTCGAGGAGGGCGCCCTCCAGCGGGGTGAGGTTCGCGTCGTGTTCGAAAGCCTCTCAGGCAAGCTCTCCGGCGTCTTCGACCGCCTGCGCGGTCGTGGCGCCCTCAGCGAATCCGACGTCGCCGAGGCCCTGCGCGAGGTCCGCCTCGCCCTGCTCGATGCCGATGTCGCCCTGCCGGTGGTGCGCGACTTCATCGCCGCGGTGCGCGAGCGGGCGGTGGGCCAGGAAGTGCTGGCCTCGGTCTCGCCCGGACAGCAGGTCGTCAAGATCGTCAACGACGCGCTGGTCGAGCAGCTCGGCGGCGCCGGTGCGGTCGGGCTCAATCTCAATGCCCCGGCGCCGATCGCCATTCTGATGGTCGGCCTGCAGGGCTCGGGCAAGACCACCACCTCGGCCAAGATCGCGCTGCGGCTTACCTCCAAGCTGCGCAAGAAGGTCCTGCTCGCCTCGCTCGATACCCAGCGCCCCGCCGCCCAGCTCCAGCTCGCCCAGCTCGCCGAACAGGCCGGCGTGGCCTCGCTGCCCATCGTCGCCGGGCAGACCCCGTTGCAGATCGCCGCCCGCGCCATGGAGACGGCGCGGCGCGAGGTGTTCGATGTGGTGCTACTCGACACCGCCGGCCGCCTCGCCATCGACCAGGTGCTGATGGACGAGGTGAAGGCCGTTCGCGAGGCCACCCATCCCGTCGAGACGCTGCTGGTGGTCGATGCCATGACCGGCCAGGACTCGGTGAACACCGCGCGCGCCTTCAACGAGGCGGTCGGGGTCTCCGGCATCGTCATGACCCGCATGGACGGCGATGCCCGCGGCGGCGCGGCGCTCTCCATGCGGGCGGTGACGGGCGCGCCGATCAAGCTGGTCGGCATCGGCGAGAAGATCGACGCGCTGGAGGAATTCCACCCCGAGCGCGTGGCCGGCCGCATCCTCGGCATGGGCGACGTGGTCGGGCTGGTCGAGAAGGCCGCCGAGACCCTCGACGAGCAGGAGGCGGAGGCGCTTGGCCGCAAGATGGCCAAGGGGACCTTCGACCTCGAGGACTACGCCAAGCAGCTGCGCCAGATCGGCAAGATGGGCAGCATGTCCTCCATCCTCGGCATGTTGCCGGGGGCGGGCAAGATCAAGGCGCAGCTCGAGGCCGCCGGCAAGGCCGACCTCGACAAGACCGTGCTCAAGCGCCAGGCCGCCATCATCTCCTCGATGACGCCCCGCGAGCGGCGCGCCCCCGACGTCATCAAGGCAAGCCGCAAGAAGCGGATCGCCGCCGGCTCCGGCACCTCGGTGCAGGAGGTCAACAAGCTGCTCAAGCAGTTCGACGACATGACGCACATGATGAAGCGCATGAACAAGCTCGGCCAGAAGGGGCTGATGCGCCACGGATTGGGCGCGCTGCTTCCGGGCGGGCGTCGTCCGTTCTGAGTTCTGCCACCCTAGAATTTTCCACGCATTCCAACGCAAACACGGAGACTGAACACAACATGGGCCTGAAGATTCGCCTCGCCCGCGCCGGCGCCAAGAAGCGGCCGTACTACCACATCGTGGTGGCCGACTCCGCCTCCCCCCGTGACGGGCGCTTCATCGAAAAGGTGGGCTCCTACAACCCGATGCTGCCGCTCGAGCACGAGGATCGCGTGCGCCTGCAGGCCGAGCGCATCACCCATTGGCTGAGCAAGGGCGCCCTGGCCACCGAGCGCGTCGCCCGCTTCCTCGGCAAGGCCGGGCTGGCGCCGATGCCCGCCTGGCATGAGCAGCCCAAGCAGTCCGCCCCGCGCAAGAAGGCGCAGGAGCGTGCCGCCGAGGCCGCCAAGGTCGCCGGCTGAGCACTGAGAGGTGGACGGGCGCCGCATCCTGATGGGGGTCGTGGGCAAGCCGCATGGCGTGCGGGGGCTGGTGCATGTGCACAGCTATACCGAGACGCCCGAGGCGCTGCCCGGCTATGGCCCCTTCGACGACGGCCACGGGCGCCGCTTCGCGCTCTCCTGGCGCGGCCCCGTCGGGGATGGCGGCGAGGGCGTGGCGGCGCTGGCGGAGATCGCCGACGGCAAGCCGGTTCCGGTGACCGATCGCACGGCCGCCGAGAAGCTGGTGAACATGTGCCTCTACGCCGCGCGGGACGCGCTGCCCGAGACCGACGACGACGAGTTCTATCTCGCCGACCTCGTCGGGCTCGAGGCGGTGGATGCCGCCGGCGCGGCCCTGGGCAAGGTGGTGGCGGTGCATGACCATGGCGCCGGCGCCTTCCTTGAGGTCGGGCCGATGATGGTGCCTTTCACCCGCGCCGCGGTGCCCGAGATCGACCTCGCGGGGAGACGCATCGTCATCGTCCCGCCGGCCGAGGTGGAGGCACGTCCATGAGCCCGCAGGCTGCGACTCCGCGGGCTCCCTGGCGGGCCTCTGTGCTGACCCTCTTTCCCGAGGTCTTTCCCGGACCGCTCGGCGCCTCGCTGGCCGGGCGGGCGCTCGGGGAAGGGATCTGGTCGTGCGCGGCGCACGACATCCGGGCCCACGCCACCGATCGCCACCGCACGGTGGACGATACGCCCTTCGGCGGCGGCGCGGGCATGGTGATGCGCCCCGACGTGCTGGATGCCGCCCTCGGCGCGGTGGCCGACGATCGCCCGGCGATCGTGCTGACCCCGCGCGGCGTGCCGTTGACCCAGGCGCGGGTGCAGGCCCTCGCCGACGGTCCCGGCGTGGTGCTGCTGTGCGGCCGCTACGAGGGAATCGACCAGCGTGTCATCGAGGCGCGCGGGCTCGAAGAGGTCAGCATCGGCGACTTCGTGCTCTCCGGCGGCGAGCTGGCGGCCATGGTGCTGCTCGACGCCTGCGTCCGGCTGCTGCCGGGCGTGATGGGGGCGGCCGAGAGCGCCGAGGAGGAGAGCTTCACCGCCGGGCTGCTCGAATATCCCCACTACACCCGCCCCGCCGTCTGGCAGGAGCGGGGCGTGCCCGAGGTGCTGCTCAGCGGCAACCATGCCGCCGTCGCCGCGTGGCGGCGCGAGCAGGCCGAACGCATCACCCGCGAACGCCGCCCCGACCTGTGGGCGGCCCAGACGGCCCATTCCGATACAACCCATTGCGATGCCGGCATGTCCGGCACTGCCCGAGAGAAAACCGAGAGGACCCCGTTATGAACATCATCCAGCAGATCGAGGCCGAGCAGGTCGCCCGTCTCGTTGCCGACCGCCCGGTGCCCGACTTCCGCCCCGGCGACACGCTGCGCGTGTCGGTGAAGGTAGTCGAGGGCGAGCGCACCCGTCTGCAGGCCTTCGAGGGCGTGTGCATCGCCCGCTCCAACAAGGGGCTGAACTCCAACTTCACCGTGCGCAAGATCAGCTACGGCGAGGGCGTGGAGCGCGTGTTCCAGCTCTATGCGCCGACCATCGCGGCGATCGAGGTGGTGCGTCACGGCGACGTGCGCCGCGCCAAGCTGTATTACCTGCGCGGTCGCCGCGGCAAGTCGGCCCGCATCGCCGAGCGCGGCCGCGACCTGAACGCCGTCGCCACCCCCGCCGAGGGCGCCGCTCCCGCCGAGGCCCCGGCCGCAGCGCCGGAGCAGCCCGCCTCCTGACCGGGGCGGGAAGACACGGGTAAGGAGACGTCGATGCCAGAAACGCAGAAACCACGCACGTTGTTCGACAAGGTATGGGATGCCCATGTCGTCGAGCGATTGCCTGACGGGACCTGCGTTCTCTACATCGACCGCCACCTCGTCCACGAGGTCACCAGTCCGCAGGCCTTCGAGGGCCTGCGGATGGCTGGCCGCGCGGTGCGCCGCCCCGAGGCGACGCTCGCGGTGGTGGACCACAACGTGCCCACCGCCGATCGTCGCAACGGTATTTCCGAGCCGCAGAGCCGCCTGCAGGTGGAGACGCTCGAGCAGAACGTCGCCGCTTTCGGCGTGCCCTACATCCCGCTGCTCGACGCGCGCCAGGGCATCGTGCACGTGATCGGGCCGGAGCTGGGCGCCTCGCTGCCGGGCATGACCATCGTCTGCGGCGATTCCCACACCGCTACCCACGGCGCGTTGGGCGCGCTCGCCTTCGGCATCGGCACCTCCGAGGTCGAGCATGTGCTGGCGACCCAGACCCTGCTGCAGAAGCCGGCAAAGAACATGCTGGTGCGGGTGGACGGCACCCTCGGCCGCGGGGTCACGGCCAAGGATGTGGTGCTGGCCGTCATCGGCCGCATCGGCACCGCCGGTGGCACCGGCCACGTGATCGAGTTCGCCGGCTCGGCGATCCGCGCGCTCGACATGGCCGGCCGCATGACGGTGTGCAACATGGCCATCGAGGCGGGCGCGCGGGCCGGCATGGTCGCCCCCGACGAGACCACCTTCGCCTACGTGCGGGGACGGCCCTTCGCGCCGCAGGGCGCGGCGCTGGAGCAGGCCATCGCCTACTGGCGCACGCTGCCCTCCGATGCAGGCGCCGCCTACGAGAAAACCGTGGCGCTCGACGCGACGGAGATCGTCCCGATGGTGACATGGGGCACCAACCCCGAGGCCGTGGTGGCGATCACCGGTCGCGTGCCCGACCCCGCCGCCGAGACCGATACGGCCCGCCGCGCGCAGATGCAGCGCATGATCGCCTACATGGGCCTCCAGCCTGGCCAGGAGATGCAAAGCGTGCCGGTGGACGTGGTGTTCGTCGGCTCCTGCACCAACGGCCGCATCGAGGACATCCGTGCCGTCGCCGCCGTGGCGAAGGGGCGCCACGTGGCCGAGGGCGTGCGCGCGCTGGTGGTGCCGGGCTCGGGGCTGGTGAAGCAGCAGGCCGAGGCGGAGGGGCTCGATCGCATCCTCCGCGAGGCCGGCTTCGAATGGCGCGAGCCGGGCTGCTCGATGTGCCTGGGCATGAACCCCGACCAGCTTGCCCCGGGGCAACGTTGCGCTTCAACATCGAATCGCAATTTCGAGGGACGGCAGGGACCCGGCGGACGCACCCACCTGGTCTCGCCGGCGATGGCCGCCGCCGCCGCCGTCACCGGCCACCTCGCCGACGTGCGGGAGATGTCGTGATGGACGCCTTCACCAAGCTCACCGCCGTCGCCGCGCCGCTGCCGATGGCCAATGTCGATACCGACAAGATCATTCCCGCGCGCTTCCTCAAGACCATCAAGCGCACCGGCCTGGGCGTGCATCTGCTCGACACGCTGCGCTACGACGAGAGCGGCGCCGAGCGGCCCGACTTCGTGCTCAACCGCGAGCCCTATCGCAAGGCGCAGATCCTCATCGCCCACGAGAATTTCGGCTGCGGTTCCTCGCGCGAGCATGCCCCCTGGGCGCTGCGGGACTTCGGCATCCGCTGCGTGATCGCACCGGATTTCGCCGACATCTTCTTCAACAACAGCTTCAAGAACGGCATCCTGCTGATCCGCCTGCCGCGCGCGGTGTGCGACACGCTGATGGGTGATGCCGGGATGGGCGGCAACGCGCGGCTGACCGTCGATCTCGCCCGCCAGGTGGTGGTGCGTCCGAACGGCGAGGAGATCGCCTTCGAGATCGACCCATTCCGCAAGCACCTGCTGCTCAACGGCCTCGACGACATCGGCCAGACCTTGCAGCATGCGCCGCAGATCGAGTCCTACGAAACCCGGCGCCGCGCCGAGAAGCCGTGGCTGCCGAGCATCGCCATCTAGTGTCCCGACCCGAGCCTCGCGGCCTGCGGAATCAGGACACTCTCTTTATTGTTCGCGTGGCCTGTTGATCCGCTCCTCCCGTCGCGGTGCGGCGAGCGGAGCGGGCAGGACACGAGGGGAGCGCATCATGTCTGCCAACAAGAAGCTGCTGATCCTGCCCGGCGACGGCATCGGGCCGGAGATCATGCGCGAGGTGCGGCGCGTGATCGACTGGATGGACCGTCGCGGCCTTGTGCATTTCGATCTGCAGGAGGACCTCGTCGGCGGTGCCTCGCTCGACGTGCACGGCGTGCCGCTGACCGATGCCTGCCTCGCCCGCGCCCGCGCCGCCGATGCGGTGCTGTTCGGCGCGGTGGGCGGGCCGCAATACGCCAGCTTCGGTTTCGACAAGCGGCCCGAGCTGGCCATCCTCGGACTGCGCGCCGGGCTCGGGCTGTTTGCCAACCTGCGTCCCGCGCAGGTGTTCGACGCGCTCGCCGCGGCCTCCACCCTCAAGCCCGAGATCGTGCGCGGGCTCGACATCATGATCGTGCGCGAGAGCACCGGCGGCATCTACTTCGGCCAGCCGCGCGGCATCGAGACCCTGCCCGACGGCACGCAGCGCGGCATCAACACCGAGGTCTATACCACCGCCGAGATCACGCGCGTGGCGCGCGTGGCCTTCGAGATGGCGCGCCAGCGGCAGGGGCGGGTGACCTCGGTGGAGAAATCCAACGTGATGGAGAGCGGCCTGCTGTGGCGCCAGACCGTGCAGGCGCTGCACGATGCCGAATACGCCGATGTCGCGCTCACGCACATGTACGCCGACAACTGCGCGATGCAGCTGGTGCGCGCGCCGCGGCAGTTCGATGTGATCCTCACCTCGAACCTGTTCGGCGACCTGCTCTCCGATCTCGCCTCGATGCTGACCGGCTCGCTCGGCATGCTCGCCTCGGCGACGCTGGGGGCGGCCGATGCCGCGGGGCGCCGTCCCGCGCTCTACGAGCCGATCCATGGCAGTGCGCCCGACATCGCGGGCCGGGGGATCGCCAATCCGCTTGCGCAGATCCTCAGCTTTGCGATGCTGCTGCGCTATTCCTTCGCCCTGGAGAAGGAGGCCGCGCTGGTCGAGCGGGCCGTTGCCGCCACGCTGAGCGCGGGGCTGCGCACCGCCGATATCATGGCCCCGGGCTGCACGCAGCTGGGCACCACGGCCATGGGCGATGCGGTGCTGCGCGAACTCGACAAGCTCGCCGCCTGAGCCGCGCATGGTGCCGCCTCCACCCCACGACCCATCGCGTGGCCCGTCGGGTGCGCCGCTGGCACTGATCGAGCGTGCGCTGGTGCTGATGCTGCTGGCCGCGCTGCTGCTGGGCGTGGCCGAGGTGCTGCGCCCATTCGTCACCGCCATTCTCTTCGGCGCCATTCTTGCCGTGGCGGCGTGGCCTCTGCGCGAGCGGCTGGTGCGACGGATGCCGCGCGGCGCGGCGGCGGCGTGCCTGCTGGGGCTGGCGCTGGCCGTGCTGGTGTTGCCGGCGCTGGCGATCGCGCCCGGCCTGACGCAGCAGATTTCGCGCGGGGGCGAACGTCTGGCGACCACGCTTGCCACTTTGCCGAGCACGGCGCCGGACTGGGTGGCCGCCGTGCCGCTGGTGGGCGGCCAGCTCGCCGGGGTGTGGGAGAATGTGGCGGGCGGACAGTTCGACCTCGTGAGAGCGCTGGCACCGTACTCCGCGCGGCTGCGTGGGACGCTGGTGGCGGTGGCGGCGGGGCTGGCCGACAGCCTGCTGCAACTGGTGCTCGCACTCGCCGTCGCCACCATGCTGTGGATTCATGGCCGCGAGCTGCTGGAGGTTCTCGACGACGTGCTGCGCCGTCTCGGCGGCGCGGCGGCGGTGGCCGCGTTGCGGGCGGCCGGCGGGGCGCTGCGCGGCGTCGCCTACGGCGTGGTGGGCACGGCCGCGCTGCAGGGGATGATGATGGGCGCGGGGCTCGGCCTGGCCGGCGTGCACGGGGCCGGGAGCTACGGCTTCGTGACGCTGCTGCTGGCGCTGAGCCAGATCGGCTCGCCGCTGATCTATCTGCTCGGCCTCGGCTGGGCCTGGGCAAGCCTGCACGCGGGCGCGGTGGGCTGGGGGATTTTTCTCGTCGTCTGGACGCTGCTGGTGGGGGCGGCCGACCACGTGGTGCGGCCGTGGCTGATCAGCTTCGGCGGACGCTTGCCGCTCACGCTGGTGATTCTCGGCGTGTTTGGCGGCTTTCTCTCGTTCGGTTTCCTCGGGCTGTTCATCGGACCGGGGCTGCTCGCGGTGGCCTTCTCGCTGCTGGCCGCCTGGCGGAGTGGCGTCGGTCAGGTCCCGCCGCGATAGGTTGCCGCTGCCGCCTCGTATTCGTCGGCACGCCCGACCTGGCGGATCAGCGCGGCGTCGGCCTGGTAGGCCAGGGCATCGGGCGGCGTGCCGTCGCGCAGGTCGGTGAGGGTGTCGGCCACCGCGCGCACCGCGGCCAGGAAGGGCTGGTGCCCGCGCACCACCAGCCGCGCCCCGGCGGCGGCCAGCTCCGCGTTCGTCCAGTCGGCGCGGCCGCTGCGGATCAGCACCGGACGCCCGGATGCCTGGGCGATGACACGCACCTGCTCGAGCGTGCTGGCGCCGGTGATGCAGAGCGCGTCGGCCCCGGCCGCAGCATAGGCCTGGGCGCGTGCCGTGGCCTCGCCCAGGGCGCCCAGCTCAAGAGCCGAGGTGTGGGCCACCAGCACCAGCGCCGGGTCCTGCCGGCCCGCCACGGCGGCCTTGATGCGTGCCACGGCCTCTTCGCGCGGGAGCAGTCGCGGCGGCGTGCCGGGCCCCCACTGATGCGGCGGCACGGTATCCTCGAAGTCCACGGCGGCGGCCCCGGCGGTCTCCAGCTCGCCCACCGTGCGCAGCGCCTCGGCCGGGCTGGTCACGCTGTGCTCGGCATCCGCCTGCAACGGCAAGGCGCGGGTGGCGCGGATGATGCGCCGGGTCTGCAAGGCCAGATCGCCTGTGCCCAGCAGCATCGGATCCGGAGCGCCGAGCATCGCCAGCGCGGCGACCGAGCCGGGAAGAATGGCCGCCTGGAAGCCGAGATCCTCGGCGAGGCGGGCCGAGATGGGGTCGAACACCGAGGCGAAGGTGCGACAGACGGCGTCCTCCAGAAGGGCGCGAAAGGCGTGCCGGCGCTGTGCCGGACTGGCAGGGTATGGCATCATGCGTTTCCTCGGTCTTCCGTAACATTTTGCGCCTGTCCCGGCTGGGGGGCGAGTCAAACATGCACCCCGGGGCAGGGCTCCCACGGCCTCCGGGACGGCCACCGGATGCGGCAGGCACGGCCGTGACTGCATGGGGCAAGAAGAACACGGGAATCCGTAATATTTCTTCACTGCAATGTTGTCGCCGGACCCGCCCCGGCCGCACGCGCAGGCTGGCCGCACATGGAGATGATGTCGGGGAGCCCCGGCACGACACGGGGACCGACAGGCCGGGGAGGGAACTCCACCTCTTCCACGTACTGTTGTCGGAGGGCACCTGCAATCCGCAGGCATCACGGGTTTCGTGACGCGTGGAAAATTCCCAGTGATACACAGCGATCCGCGCCACTTGTGCATGAGGACGCAAGGGGGAGACGGAGAGATGCACGCGGGAGGGGATGCTGCAATCGACTCAAGTAACGGTCGCTTTTTATTGACATGCGTGCAACAGACGCGGATAGCAGAGATGGCATGGGTTCGTCCGATTCGCGGTTCCGTGGATCTGCATCGGCGAGGCACGTGCAAGGAAAGGTTCGGGCGATGGGCCGCAGTCTCGCCGAGCGGAGTGCAAGCCGGCATGATTGGCAACCGGCACGATGGATAATCGGGCCGGGGGGCATCGAGCTGGGGGTCGTCGGGCAGGGCCGGGCAGTGCGCGGGCCGGGCAGGGCGATGGCTTGGCGGTGCCTCGGCGGGTGCGGGAAAATCGCCTGATGCAGGCCAGAAGTTACGAGACGCAGTCTTCGCGTTCATGGAGCTGCGAGAACAGGAACCGGGGGTGCATGAAACGCGACGGCGCATATTCCCGCCGTCCCGCCATGGGATGTCTGCCTGCTGCATGGCCGGTCGTGCCGTGGCCAGTCGGCGACCTGGCCTTCTCCCCCACCAGGCAATGAAGGAGTTCACTGAGGTGTCCAGCGAAGAGACGACGACCCGCCACGGTGCAATGGCACTGGCATTGCGGGCTGCCACCAAGAAGGCCGCCCCGAAAAAGGTGACGGCGAAAAAGGCAACGGCGAAGAAGGCCACTGCCAAGAAGGCGACGGCGAAGAAGGCTGCTCCCAAGAAGACGGCCAGAAAGAGCGCCACGACAAAGACGGTGAAGAAGACCGTCCGCAAGGCCGTTGCGAAGAAGCCGGTCGCGAAAAAGGCGGCGGTGAAGAAGACAGCCGCGAAGAAGGCCGTCAGGAAGGCCGTGGCGAAGAAGGCCGTCCGCAAGGTCGCCGCGAAGAAGCCGGTCGCGAAAAAGCCGATCGCGAAAAAGGCAGCCGCGAAAAAGACAGCCGCCAGGAAGACGGTGGCGAAGAAGGCCGTCCGCAAGGTCGCCGTGCGCAAGGCCGCTCCCAAGAAGGTCGTGGTGAAGACGGTCGTGGTGAAGAAGGCCGCCGCGCCGCGCCGTCGCAAGATCATGGCACCGTCGCAGCTGCCGCCGCAGCCGCCGGTGGCGGTCGAGAGCGTGCAGGCCGCCGTCGAGACCCCGGTGCTTCCGGTCGTGCCCGAGGGCGAGACGCAGTCCTGAGCTCACGCGAGCCGTGACGTAACGACAACAAGGGGCACCTCGCGAGGGGCCCCTTTTTCGTCGTGGCATCAGGCGAGATGCTCAGGCGGGCTGGGCGAAGGCCTCGGAGAAGAAACCGGCCGCGCCGATATCGCCGCTCTTGAGCGCCATCAGCAGGGCCGGTTTCGTTCCTGCGGGTCCCGCGCTTTCTGCAAGAGCCCATGGCACGCCCGGGGCGATCTCGCGGCCGATGCGCAGACTTGTCACGCCGAGCCGGTTGACCACCGCGGCTGAGGTTTCTCCGCCGGCGACTACCATCCGCCGTACGCCGCGGGCGACGAGCCCCTCGGCGACGGTGGCCAGCGTGGTTTCGACCAGCGCCGCAGTGGCTTCCCGGCCGAGTTTGCGTTGCAAATTCGCAACATTGTCGGGCAACGCCGATGTCGCGATCACCACCGGGCTTGTGCCGAGCTTTCCCTCGGCCCAGGCGAGGGCCTGCGTGGCCAGCTCCGCGGCGTCGGGGGTGGCGAACGGGTCCAGCTCCAGCACCGCGAGGGAGCCGCGCGCCACGCCGAGCTGCGCCAGCGTGGCGCGCGCGCACGACCCTGCGATCACCGCGCTGGCGCCTTCCACCGGAGGCAGAAGGCCGGGGGCCTCCTGGATTTTCAACAGGCCGCTGCTACGGAAATTTTCCGGCAGGCCGGCCGCCATCGCGGTGCTGCCGGTGACCAGGACGTGGTTCGCCACCGCCGTGCCGAGGGTGTGCAGATGGGCCTCGCCGAGCGCGTCCGCGATGGCCCAGTGGCGGCCCTGTTCCTTGAGCCGCGTCAGGGCATCGCGCACTGCGGCCGGCCCGTGCTCGACGATGGCGAAGGGCACCAGCCCGACCGGCCAGGGGGTCTGCCGGCCCAGCACGCGCACCAGGTTGGCATCGGTCATCGGCGTGAGCGGATGGCGCGCCATGCCGCTTTCATGCAGCAGGGTGGCGCCGACGAAGAGATGCCCCTGGTAGACGGTGCAGGCGCGCTCGGGCGTTGCCGGGCAGGCGAGGGCGAAGCCGCAGCCGAGCGCATTGGCCAGCGCATCTCCCACGGGGCCGATGTTGCCGGCCTCGGTGGAATCGAAAGTCGGAGAGTACCGGAAGAAGAACTGGCGGCATCCGGCGTCGCGCAGCCATACCAGCGCCTCGAGGCTCTGGGAGACCGCCTGTGCGGCCGGAGCGGTGCGCGTGGGCAGGGCCACCACCAGCGCGTCGGCGTCGGGCACGGGATGGCCGAGTGCAGGAACCCCGATGAGCAGCACGGTGCGCATGCCGTTGCGCACCAGCATGGCGCCGAGGTCGGTGGCTCCGGTGAGATCATCGGTGATGCATCCGAACAAGGGCATGGACGTGTTCTCCCGCGCAACGAAGGATCCGGAGCCTGCCAGTCCGTCGCCGGCCCTTCAAGAGAGCTGGTTGCGGAACAGCAAGGCGAGGAAGGTGTCCTTCTTTCGGGAAAGAAGAACGGGCAAAGTCGTTTTTGCTGTTTTATGCCTTCAGGAAAAGGAAGCCTTCCCTTCCTTCCCGGGCGAAAAACGCATCCCGTTCTAGCCGAGGGCCTCGGCGAAGGCGCGGCACTGGGCCGGCCAGCCGGGCAGAGACTGGGCCGCGCTCCAGCTCGCATCGGCGAGGTCGTGGCGCAGGTCGCGGTCGAAGATCAGCCGGCGCAGGCTCTTGGAGTAGGTGGCCTCGTCGCCGGGATCGGCGCAGATGCCGAACTCGGGCTGTACCAGCCCCGCTGCCGCGCCGCTGCCGACCAGTGCCAGCGGCAGGCCGTGGCGCCGGGCTTCCAGGATCGCCGCGCCGCAGCCTTCCCAGCGGCTGGCCAGGGCGAACAGGTCGGCTCCCTGCCACTGCGCGGCCAGGGCGGCGTCGGAAATCTCGCCGAGGAAGCTCACGCGGGGGGCGATCTCCAGCTGCGTGGCCAGCGTGCACAGGGCCTCGGCATGGGCGGGATCGCGCCGGCGGGAGCCGACGATGGTGAGATGCCAGTCGAGGTCGAACAGGCGGGCCAGGGCGCGCATCAGCACGTCGTGGCCCTTGCGCGCCACCAGCGCGCCGATCGAGAGGATGTGGCAGGTGGTCTCGCCCGAGCCGAGGCTGCGCGGGGCGGGCTGGCTGCCCGGCGCCACGACGCGGATGCGCTCGGCCGCGACGGCGAATTGCCGGGTGAGCAGCTCGCCCACCGCCGGCGAGGGCACGACCAGGCGGGCAAGTCGCGGCAGGAGGCATTGTTCGGCGGACCGGATGGCCTGTCCGGCGGGGGAAGAATCGGATTCGAGCGTGTTGGGATGGTGGATCAGTCCGACGACGCGCTGGTGCAGCAGCGTATCGGCGCAGTCGGCGAAGGCGGGCAGGGCGAGGCTGTCGATGATCGGCAGCACTTCCGGGGCGAGGCGCGTGAGCGCCGCGGCGGCGGTGCGGCGGGTGGGGGCATCGGCCGCGGGAAAGCGGCCGGGAAGCTCGATGGCTTCGACGGCATGGCCGTCGGCGTGCAGACCGGCCAGCACGGCGCGGTCATAGCCATACCCCCCCGAGAGGGTGGAGAGCGGGGCTGGGACGAACAGGGCGCAGCGGAGCATGCTTTGGGCGGTCCTCGACAAGCACGACACGGGCAACCGCGGTGGGCACCGCGGGCCGGGGGAACCTGGCATCGTGCGCGGGGAGGCGGAGGCGGCCGCGCGCCAGACCAGGGGTCCATACCACGGGTCGCGGTCGGCGGGACATGGTATGACGCGCCCATTCTGTTCGATCCACGCGCCCCGCGGGTCGAGATTGTTGTGAACGCGGCAGATCAGCGCCCCGCGCGGACCTCGTGGAGGCGCTGAATTCCTACACCCGGGCGCAGAAGGCCACCGGCTGCGTTCCCGCCGGCAGGGCGGGGCCCCCGCGAGCGCCGTAGCGGCCGGACGTCTGCGCGCCCTGGGCCCGGGCGGCCCGGGCGATGACCGAGATCACCCGTCCCTGGGCGGCCCTGCCGCGGTCCCGCAGGCGGCGGGTCTCGCCGGCCCGGGCCCCCCGGCGCCGGCCCACCGCGGCCAGGCGGGGGCGGCAGTCGGCCGGCACGCCGTTCGTCTGGGCCGCCGCCTGAGCGCGGTGGAACGCCTCGGCCACGCGCGCCTTGGTCTCGGCGATCTCGGCAGCGCCGGCGAGGTCGAGATCGGCGAGCAGGGCGTTCTCGCGGGCGAGCAGGGCGGCCAGCGCATCGGCGGCCTCGAGCAGGGAGGGGGGAAAGAAGGGGCTCATGACTGGGACTCCTGCATGTTCAGCATTTGCCGCCACACCGGCATGGCCAGGCCGATTCCGCCGCTTGCGGCCATCTTTTTCCCGATCGCTTCGACCAGGAACGGCTGCATCGCGGCCTCGCCGGCACCGCCTCCGAAGAGACCGGTCGAAGTGTCGATGGTGGCGAACATCGGGGTGAAGAAC
This sequence comes from uncultured Acetobacteraceae bacterium, assembly GCA_937874445.1. Classification (GTDB taxonomy): domain Bacteria; phylum Pseudomonadota; class Alphaproteobacteria; order Acetobacterales; family Acetobacteraceae; genus Rhodovastum. Next base: position 24,995 of record CALNAL010000143.1, read on the forward strand.
TGCGCGAGCGCCATCGCCTCGAAATCCTGTGCGGCTTGCCAGGCGCGGGCGGCGCGCGGATCGGCGAGATCGGAGGCGGAAGGGGTGAGGGCTTCCATCAGCGGACCTCCAGATTGGCCTGCAGGGCCCCCGCGGCCTTGATGGCCTGCAGGATGCTGATCATGTCGCGCGGCCCCACGCCCAGGGCGTTCAGCCCGCCCACGAGATCGCGCAGCGTGATGTTGCCGGGCAGGATGCCCAGACGCTTGTCGGAGCTGTCGTCGATCTGGATGTTGGTGCGCGGAACGATCGCGGTGGTGCCGTTGGAGAGTGGCCCGGGCTGGCTGACGATCGGCGTCTCGGTGACGCGCACGGTCAGGTTGCCCTGGGCGATCGCCACTGTCGAAACCCGCACGTTGGCGCCCATGACGATGGTGCCGGAAACCTCGTCGATCACCACCACGGCCGGGGAGTCGGGCTCGACGCGCATCTCCTGGATGCGGGCGAGGGCGTCCACCACGCTGTGGCCGGAGAGGTCGAGATCGACGGTGCGCGGGTCGGCGGCACGGGCGGCGCCGGGCACGGCGCGGTTGATCGCCGCGGCAATGCGCTGGGCGGTGGCGAGGTCGGGGTTGCGCAGCGACAGGCGCAGCTTCGGGTTGTCGCTCAGCGAGTAGCCCACCTCGCGCTCGACAGTGGCTCCGTTGGCGATGCGCCCGGCGGTGGGCACCCCGCGCGTGACCGAGGCCGCCGCCCCGCGGGCATTGATGGCGCCGGTGGCCAGCGAGCCCTGCGCCACCGCATGCACCTCGCCATCGGCGGCGAGCAGGGGGGTGACGAGCAGGGTGCCGCCGGTGAGGTCCTTGGCATCACCGAGGGCGGAGACCGCGACGTCGATGTGGCCTCCCTCGCGGGCAAAGGCCGGCAGCATGGCGGTGACCATCACCGCCGCGACGTTCTTGGTGTCCAGCTTGGTGGCCTGGTCGCGGGTGTTGACGCCGAGCCGTTCCAGCATGCCCACCAGGGATTCGCGGGTGAAGATGGCCTTGTCGAGCTTGTCGCCGGTGCCGTTGAGCCCCACGACCAGGCCGTAGCCGATGAGCTGGTTCTCGCGGATGCCCTCGACGTCGGTGATGTCCTTGATGCGCACCTGCGCCATCGCCGGGCCGGCGGCCAGGGCGGCGAGCAGGACCAGCAGACAGGACAGGACTGTGCAGAACATGAGACGGCGCGGCACGGGGCGACCCTTCCGAGCATTTTCCTGATGCCGCCCCCCGTCTGGCTCCTTTCCCGGCGCCGCCGAGGCGACGACGCTGGCGGAGTGTTAACGAACGGCTGGCATTGTCGTCTTCCGGCAAGGCAAGGCGCGTGCCACGACCGAAGCCTCGGTCAGGCCACGAGTCGGACCCTGCCGGGGGGCCGGCAGCTTCTGCCGGGAGGCACCGGGCGCCCGGCAATGGGAGGCCCAGGAGAGGCTGGAGGAGGATGAGGCTGGCATGATCTGGTTCGAAGGGATCAATGGGATCGCCCGTCCGGTGGGGACGCCGACGCGTCGTCCGGTGCGCGGGAGCGGCTTCAGCGTGCCTTCCGGTGCGGCGGAGGAGGCGGCTGGCAGCTCCGCCCCGGAACCCGCTGCGGAGGGGGTGTCGCTCGATGGCATGCTGGCCCTCCAGGAGGCTGCCGTCCTGGAAGGGCACGCGGAGACCGTGGTCGATCGGAAGGCCCGACGGCACGGGCAGGACATCCTTTCCGAGCTCGGTCGCCTGCAGCGCGCCCTGCTGTCCGGGGAGGCCGATTCGCAGACCCTGACCCGTCTCGCGACCCTGGTGGAGCAGCAGCCCCCCGTGGACGACCCCCGGCTGCGTGCCGTGCTGGAGGCCGTGCGCCTGCGGGCCCGCGTCGAGCTGGCTCGCCGCGAAGCCGCCGCGGAGCGCTGATTCCGCCGTCCCACCCCGCTCCGGTCGCCCCCGCCCGGGGGGCAGAACGCTCCCGGATGCACGACACTGTCATCGTTGACCAGGCATGTCCTCTTGGCGTGCCTGCCGCGCATAGCTATAAGCCGCCGCACTCACGTCGGATCGCCACGTCGGGTTGTCGGGGGACCGACCCAACCCAACCCAACCGAAGTGGGCCCGGCAACGTCGGCGGGACTCGAAATACGATGATGGTGACCTTGCCTCCCGATTATCGACCGTCAGATGACGAGGAGTTCATGAATCCGCTTCAGGTGGAATACTTCCGCCAGAGGCTGCTGCGCTGGCGCGCCGAATTGCTGCGCGAGGCAGACGGAACCCTCGCCTCCCTCTCCGAGGGCGGTATCCGCGAACCTGATATTACCGACCGCGCGACCGTGGAAACCGATCGCGCCCTCGAACTGCGCACCCGCGACCGGGCGCGCAAGCTGATCGCCAAGATCGATCAGGCCCTCGCCCGCATCGAGAACGGCACCTACGGCTTCTGCGAGGAGACCGGCGAGCCCATCGGCCTCAAACGCCTGGAGGCGCGCCCCATCGCGACCCTCTCCATCGAGGCCCAGGAACGCCACGAACGCATGGAACGCGTCCACCGCGACGACTGAGGCGTCTCCGGCGCCGGAACTCCTTCCGACTCTCCCTGCGGGCCCCATTCGGCCCCGGCCGGGCGAACGCCCGATGCGGCATACGGGACAGGCAAACCGGAGAGACCGGCGGCCTGACAATGTCCAGAACCGCGCTTATCCAGGTCGCCAGACTGTCCAGATAGCGGGGACCACCTCAGCCGGCAGGAACGTTCCATGAAGGATACGTTCCTGCCGCGATGCGCCGCCCCGGTTCAGGCGGCGGGGCCGAAGCGCCACAGCGTGGTCTGGCGATAGGTCTCGCCGGGGCGCAGCGCCACCGAGGGGAAGGCGGGGATGTTCGGGCTGTTGGGGTAGTGCTGGCTCTCCAGGCAGCAGGCCCCGAAGCGGGGGAACGGGTCGTCGTTGAGGCCGTTGGCGGTATAGACCTGCACGGCCGGCTCGGTGGTGCGCACCTCCAGCGCCAGCCCGCCGCCCACCAGCCGTGCGGCCAAAGCGGGCTCGGGGCGCGGGGCGGCGTCCTGCAGCAGGCAGACGTCGTAGCCGCGTGCCAGCTTGAGCATCGCGTCGGGGGCGTCGATGCGCGCGCCGATGCGGGTGGGCTTGCGGAAATCCATCGGGGTGCCCGCCACGCTGCGGATTTCGCCGGTGGGGATCAGCATTTCGCCCACCACCAGGAAGCGCCCGGCCGGCATCTCCAGCGTGTGGTCGAGCACGGTGCCGCTGCCGGCGAGGTTGAAGTAGGCGTGGTTGGTGAGGTTCACCACCGTCGGCCGGGAGGTGGTCGCGCTGTAGGTGAGGCTCAGGGTGTCGCCGGAAATGGCGTAGCGGATGGTGGCGTGCAGCGCGCCGGGGAAGCCCTGGTCGCCGTCGGCGGAGTCGAGGGTGAGCAGCACGCCCTCGCCATCGGGGGCCATGCTCCAGCCGCGCCGGCCGAATCCGGCGGAACCGCCATGCAGCGTGTGGGGGCCGTAGTTGGCATCCAGGCGGTATTCCTGCCCGTCGAGGCTGAAGCGGCCGCCGTCGATGCGGTTGCACACGCGTCCTGCGGTGGCGCCCATGTGGCGCTTGTCGGCGGTCCACTCCTCAAGGGTCTTGTAGCCCAGCAGCACGTTGCGCCGGCCCCCGGCCACGGGCACGTCGATGCGGGTGATCCGCGCCCCCCAATTCAGGATGCTCGCCTGCAGCCCGTCGCCCGAGCCGATGGTGCAGCTCTGGGCGGGTGTGCCGTCGGGCAGCTGGCCGAGGGTCTGGATGCTGGGTGCCATGTTGGTGTTTCTCCTCCGTCATGGGGCGTCGCCGTGTGGTGTCGCCGTGTCGTGTGCAGGCCGACCATGCGGCAGGGGGGCGGAAAACGCCATGCCACATCTGCGCAGGCCGCGCGTGGAATCGTGCGCGTGGAATCGGGCGCGTGAAATCGTGCGGGGGGAGGCGTGCCTGGGGGCGGGGGCCGCCCTGCGCCATCTCGTTGCGCCACCGGCGCGCGGTGTCTGGCAAAACGGGGCGCGCGCGCTCATATGAGGCCCCGGCGAATGAATAAAGGGGGATGCCGGATGAGCGGCACCGTGTTCGATCTTGCCGTCATCGGCGGGGGCATCAATGGCGTGGGCATCGCCCGCGACGCGGCGGGACGCGGCTGGTCGGTGTTCCTCTGCGACAAGGGCGACCTCGCCGGGGGGACCTCCTCGGCCTCGACCAAGCTGATCCACGGCGGCCTGCGCTACCTCGAATATTACGAGTTCCGCCTGGTGCGCGAGGCGCTCGCCGAACGCGAGGTGCTGTGGGGCATCGCCCCGCACATCATCCACCCCCGGCGCTTCGTGCTGCCCTACCGTCCCGGCCTGCGCCCCGCCTGGATGCTGCGGGCTGGGCTGTTCCTCTACGACCATCTCGGCGGCCGCAAGCGTCTGCCTCCCACCCGCGTGCTCGACCTCGCCTCCGACCCCGCCGGCGCGCCGCTTGCCCCGCCGCTGGGCCGCGCCTTCGAGTATTCCGACGGCTGGGTGGACGATGCCCGTCTGGTGGTGCTCAACGCGCGTGACGCGGTGGCGCACGGGGCGGTGGTGGCCCCGCGCACGCGCTGCCTTTCCGCAACCCGCGAGGGGGGGCTTTGGCGCCTGCGGCTGCACGACGAATCCACCGGCACCGAATGCGCGATCACCGCGCGGGCGCTGGTCAATGCCGCCGGCCCCTGGGCCGACGCGGTGGCGCGCGAGGTGGTGGGCGAGCCCGACCCGCCCGAGCTGCGTCTGGTCCAGGGCAGCCACATCGTGGTGCCCCGCCTCTACGCGCACGACCGCTGCTACATCTTCCAGGGCGCCGACCGGCGGATCTTCTTCGCGATCCCCTACGAGGGCGACTTCACGCTGATCGGCACCACCGACCTCGACTACAAGGGCAGCCTCGAGTCCGTGCACGCCTCGGAGGCGGAGGTGCGCTACCTCTGCGAGGGGGCGAGCCAGTATTTCCGCACGCCCATCCGCCCGGAGCAGGTGGTGTGGTCCTATTCCGGCGTGCGTCCGCTGCATGCCGCTCCCGGCGGGGCGGCCCAGGATGCCATGCGCGACTACGTGCTGCACCTGGAGGCTCCCGCCGCGGCGGCCCCCGTCCTGCACGTCTACGGCGGCAAGATCACCACCTATCGCCGGCTGGCCGAGGCGGCGCTGCACAAGCTCGCGCCGCACCTGCCCTCCGCCCGGGGCGAGCCGGCGGGCTGGACCGGCACCACCGCGCTGCCGGGCGGCAACTTCCCCATCGAGGCCTATGCCGAGGTGCGCGCCGCCCTCGGGGCCCGCCATCCCTTCCTGACCGCCCCCGTGCTCGAGCGCATGATGCGCTCCTACGGCACCCTCACCGACGAGGTGCTGGAGGGCGTGCGCGGCCCCGCCGATCTCGGGCGCGACTTCGGCGCCGGGCTGAGCGAGGCCGAGCTGCGCTATCTCGTCGGCCACGAGTGGGCGCGCACCGCCGAGGACGTGCTGTGGCGGCGCAGCAAGCTCGGCCTGCACATGAGCGCCGCCCAGGCCGCCGCCGTCGCCGACGCCCTGGGCGAACTCACCCGCTGAAAATCCCCCCGCGGGAGAGGCGAGAGGATCAGGCGGGGACCGCCTCCCGCGCCGGGGCCGTGGCGGCCTCCGCCAGGGCGCGCTTGAGCCCGGCATAGCGCGTGCTCACCTCGACCTCCGCGGCGACCTGGTCGGCGATCGGCTCCAGGCGCACGGCGCAGAACTTGTATTCCGGCGTCTTGGAGGTGGGATCGACCTTGTGCAGGGTCAGCTCGTTGCAGGCGCCGATCCACCACTGGTAGGTCATGTAGACCATGCCCGCGTTGGTGCGCGGCGTGACCCGTGCGCGCGTGATGACCTTGCCGCGCCGCGAGGCCACCCGCACGAGCTGCTCGTCCTCGATCCCGAGCCGGCGGGCGTCCTCGGGATTGATCGAGACATAGCCCGGCTCGTCGGCGAGGGTTGCCAGGGCGGCGCAGTTGCCGGTCATCGAGCGGCAGGAGTAGTGGCCCACCTCGCGCACGGTGCACAGCCCGAAGGGGTATTCGCTATCCACCGGCTCCTTGGGGGGCTGCCACGCGCAGGCGAACAGCAGGCCCTTGCCGCTCGGGGTCTGGAACTTGTTGCCCTTGTAGAGCCACCTGGCGCCGGGGTCGGCCTCGTCGAGGCAGGGCCAGGGCACGCAGCCGAGGCCGGCCATCTTCTCGTAGGTGGCGCCCTTGTAGAGCGGGCAGAGCGCGATCAGCTCGTTCCAGATCTCCTCGGCGCTGTCGTAGTGCATCGGGTAGCCCATCGCGGTGGCGATCAGGCTGTGGATCTCCCAGTCGTGCTTGACATCGCCCTTGGCGTCCAGCGCCTTGTAGCAGCGCTGGAAGCTGCGGTCGGCGGCGGTGTAGACGCAATCGTGCTCGCCCCAGGAGGTCGCCGGCAGGACGACATCCGCATGCATCGCCGTCTTGGTCATGAAGATGTCCTGGACGACGATGAATTCGAGCGCCGCGAAGCCCTTGCGCACGGCGTCGAGGTCGGGCTCGGTCTGGGCGGGGTCCTCGCCGAAGACGTACATCGCCTTGAGCTTGCCCTCCATGGCGGCGTGCGGCACGTCGGTGAGGCCGAGGCCGACCTTGTCGGGCAGGCTCGGGACATGCCAGGCCTTGGCGAACTTCTCGCGGATGGCCGGGTCGGTCACCGGCTGGTAGCCGGGGAAGACGTTGGGCAGGGCGCCCATGTCGCAGCCGCCCTGCACGTTGTTCTGCCCGCGCACCGGGCCGACGCCGACGTTGGGGCGGCCGAGGTTGCCCGTCAGCAGGGCCAGGCCGGAGAGCCCCTTGACCACGTTCACGCCCTGGCTCCACTGCGTGACCCCCATGCCCCAGAGGATGGTGGCGCTCTTGGCCGCGGCGTAGATGCGCATGGCCCGGCGGATCATCTCGGGGTCCAGGCCGGTGATGTCGGCGACGTATTCCGGCGTGTATTTCTCGATGGTCTTCCAGTATTCGTCGAAGCCCTCGGTGTAGTTGGCGACGTATTCCTTGTCGTAGAGTTCCTCGGAGATCAGCACGTTGGCGAAGGCGTTGACCAGCGCCATGTTGGAGCCGTTCTTGAGCGGCAGCCACAGGTCGGAGACGCGGGTCATCTCGATGCGGCGCGGGTCGCAGGTGATGATCCGGGCGCCCTTCTCCTTGGCCTTGAGGATGCGCCGGGCGACGATCGGGTGGCTGTCGGCGGGGTTGTAGCCGAAGCAGAGAACGCAGTCGGTGTCCTCGATCTCGCAGATCGAGTTGCTCATGGCGCCGTTGCCGAGGGTGGTGGCCAGTCCGGCGACCGAGGGGGCGTGGCAGACGCGGGCGCAGTTGTCGATGTTGTTGGTGCCGATCACCGCGCGGGCGAACTTCTGGGAGACGTAGATCGATTCATTGCCCGTCCCGCGCGAGGAGCCCGTCAGCATGATCGAATCCGGGCCATGCCGGCCCTTGATCTCGGCGAGGCGGGAGGCGGTGTAGGCGATGGCCTCGTCCCAGGAGACGGCATGGAAGGGCTCGCTGCGGGAGTGGCGCAGCATGGGGTGGCGCAGGCGCGGGGTCAGGATTTTCGTGTCGTTGATGAAGTCCCAGCCGAAGTAGCCCTTGAGGCACAGCTCGCCCTGGTTGAGGACACCGTTCAGCGGCTCGGCCCCGACGACCTTGCCGTGGTCGACGAGCAGATTCAGTTTGCAGCCGGAACCGCAATACGGGCAGACCTCGATGAACTTCTCCATGTGACGCTCTCCTTGATTTCCGGGGCGGCCCGGGCGTGGGCTTCAGTGCTGGTGCGAGGCGGACGGTGCGGGGCAATCGGGGCCTGTCCCGGACGTGGGTAGCCGGACAATAAAAAATCCAAATCGCGCGATACGGGAAAATATAAGAAACTCTCCGCGTGAAATCATGCGGGGTGTGCATGAACTGCCGGAACCATACGGTGTGTGAAAAATCTCTTCAAGCGAAGAACTTTAAATACATGATGCATTCGGATTCCGGGTATGGGTAATTTCAACGGCGATAAATCGCTCGATAAACAATGATTATTGATAGTTTCGGATAAAATCTTCGCCACGCCCCCGCCTGTCGTGCCCCGGTCGCGCGGCCTTCCGGCGCTTGCCTCGGAGGAGGGGGCAGCGCATCAAGCGGGGACAACCCGTCGGGAGATTTCGAGGATGCCGGGCATCAGCGTGGAAGAGGCGATCCGGTCGCGTCGGTCGGTGCGGGGGTTCCTGCCCGACCCGGTGACGCAGGCGCAGGTGGAACGCCTGCTGGACCTGGCGGCGCGCGCGCCCTCGGGCACCAACATGCAGCCCTGGCGGGTGGTGGCGCTGGCCGGCGCGGAGCTGGCCCGCTTCACCGGAGGCGTGGTGGCGGCCCAGCGCGCGGGCGAGGCGGGGCCGGAGCGGACCTACTACCCCCGGCCGGTGCCCGAGCCCTATCTTTCGCGCCGCCGCCAGGTGGGGTGGGACCTCTACGGCCTGCTCGGCATCGCCCGCGGCGAGCGCGAGAAGGCGCAGGCGCATCTGGAGAACAACCTCCGCTTCTTCGGCGCGCCGGTGGGGCTGATCTGCCTCATCGACCGGACGCTGGAGCTGGGATCATGGCTCGACTACGGCATGTTCCTGGAGAACCTCTGCCTGGCCGCGCGCGAGGAAGGGCTGGATACCTGCCCGATGGCGGCGTTCGCCGACTATCCCGCGGCGATCCGCCGCCTGCTGGACCTGCCGGAGAGCGAGCTGATCGTCTGCGGCGTGGCGCTGGGCCGCGCGGACCCCGCCGCCCCGGCCAACGCGCTGCGGACCACGCGGGTGCCGGCCCGCGCGTTCGCCGGCTTCCGGGGGTTCTAGCCTTCGTCGATTTTCTGCTCCACCCTCCCTCCGGGCCGTGCGACCGCCCGAAGGAATGACGCAAAGGACCACGCCATGCCCGAAGAACCGTTCCATACCTACCGGCCGGCGGAAGGGCACGGCCTGCCCCATGATCCGTTCTACGCCATCGTCGGGCCGCGCCCGATCGGCTGGATCTCCACCACCGGCGCCGACGGGGTGGACAATCTTGCGCCCTACAGCTTCTTCAACGCCTTCAGCCAGAAGCCGCCGATCATCGGCTTTTCCTCGTCGGGCTGGAAGGACACGGTGCGCAACATCCAGGAGACCGGCGCCTTCGTCTGGAACCTGGTGACGCGCCCGCTCGCCGAGCGCATGAACCTCTCCGCGGCCACCTTCGCGCCCGGCACCGACGAGTTCGCCGCCGCGCGCCTGGCCAAGCTGCCCTCGCTCGCGGTCCGCCCGCCCCGCGTCGCGGCGAGCCCGGTGCAGTTCGAGTGCCGGCTGACGCAGATCGTCCGGCTCAAGAACGCCTCGGGGGCGGAGGTGGAGAGCTGGCTGACCCTCGGGGAGGTGGTCGTCGTGCATATCCGGCGCGATCTGCTCGCGGGCGGCATCTACGACATGGCCGCGGCCCATCCCGTGCTGCGCGCCGGCGGACGCCAGTGGTACACCGAGATCACGCAGGAGAGCCTGTTCGCGCTGGAGCGTCCGGCCTCGCCCGAGGCGGCGCTGGCGGCGGCGGAACGGCTCGACTTCTAGAAAGGGAAGGCAAGGTCTTCTTTTCCTGAAGGAAAAGAAGCAAAAGGACTTTGTCCGTTTGGCTCCGCGCGTGTCACAGGCGCGGAGCCCTTAATGGATAAAGCTTTCTTGGTTCTTCTTGCTCGCAAGAAGAACACCTTCCTTGCCTTGCTGTCGCGCCTCCCCCGCTCCGGGGAGGTCTATCTGCGGCCCGGCACGCGGTGGCGGTAGGCCAGGGCCTCGGCCACGTCGGCGCGGCGGATGGCGTTCTCCCCGGCCAGGTCGGCGATGCTGCGCGCTACCCGCAGCGTGCGCACCAGGCCGCGCGGGGAGAGATGCAGCTTCTCTGCCGCCTGCTCGACCAGGGTGCGGGCCTCGGGGGCGGCCACGAACTTCAGCGCGTCGGCCTCGGCGTTGGTGGCGGCTCCCACCGTTTCCGCCCGTTCCGCCTGGAGTTGCCGCGCCGCCGCCACCCGCGCCGCCACCGCCGCCGAGGGCTCGCCGGCCGGGGCGCGGGCGATCTCGGCGGGTGAGGCCGGGGTCACCGCGATGGTCAGGTCGATGCGGTCGAGCAGCGGCCCGGAAAGCCGCGCCAGGTAGTCCTCGGCGCAGCGCGGGGCGCGCGAGCACTCGCGCGTGGTGTCACCCAGATGCCCGCAGCGGCAGGGGTTCATTGCCGCCACCAGCTGGAAGCGCGAGGGGTAGGTGACGTGCGCGGCGGCGCGGGCGACGGTGGTGTGCCCCGTCTCCAGCGGCTGGCGCAGGGCATCGAGCGAGGCGCGGGCGAACTCGGGCAGCTCGTCGAGGAACAGCACGCCGCGATGGGCGAGCGAGACCTCCCCGGGGCGCGCGCGCTGCCCGCCGCCGGTCAGCGCCGCCTGGCTCGCGGTGTGGTGCGGCTCGCGGAAGGGCGGACGGCGCAGCAGGTGGCCGCCGGCGAGCATTCCGGCCACCGAGTGGATCATCGAGACCTCGAGCGCCTCGGCGGGGGCGAGGTCGGGCAGCAGCCCGGGCAGGCGGGCGGCGAGCATGGATTTGCCGGCGCCGGGCGGGCCGATCATCAGCAGGTTGTGGCTCCCGGCGGCGGCGATCTCCAGCACGCGGCGGGCGGATTCCATGCCGCGCACGTCGGCGAGGTCGGGCGCGGGCGGCGCCTCGGCCAGTCCGGCGGTCTCCGGGGGGGCGAGCACTTGCGTGCCGCGGAAGTGGTTGATCAGCGTCAGCAGAGAGGACGGGGCGAGCACGCGCAGATCTCCCGCCCAGGCCGCCTCGCCGCCCGAGCCGGCGGGACAGATCAGCCCCAGGCCGCGCCCCGCCGCGCCGATGGCCGCCGGCAGCACCCCCGCCACCGGCGCCAGGGACCCATCCAGGCCGAGTTCGCCGAGAGCGGCGTATTCGGCCACTTCCTCGGCAGGCAGCACCTCCATGGCGGCCAGCACGGCCAGCGCGATGGGCAGGTCGAAATGCGAGCCCTCCTTGAGCAGGTCGGCGGGGGCGAGGTTGATGAGCACGCGCTTGGGCGGGAGGGAAAGCCCCATGGCGGTGAGCGCCGCCCGCACCCGCTCGCGCGATTCCGCCACCGCCTTGTCGGGCAGCCCCACTACCAGGAAGGCCGGCAGCCCGCCGGAGATCTGCACCTGCACCTCCACCGGCACGGTCTCGATACCGGAAAAGGCGAAGGATTGGACGCGGGCAATGCTCATGGCGACTTCCAGGACAGGGGGGCAGCGTGGCGCCGTCGTTACGCGGGCGTCAACCGACTTTCCGCCGGGGAGGAAGGGAAGCCCTTCTCTTTCCTGAAGGAAAAGGCAGCAACAAGGACTTTTCCCTTTGGCTTCGCGGCTGACCCCAGGTGCGGAGCCTTAACGGGTCGCGGAGCCTTAACGGATGGAGAACACCTTGCCCTGCCGGCCTTGCGGGAGTCAGGGACGCGGCGGCACCCCGGGTTTGAGGTCGATCAGCGGCGTGCCGTCGAGGCAGTCCAGCCCGCGCACCGCCAGCACCTGTCCCGCGATGCCCTCCAGCAGCACCCGCGACAGGCCGATCGGGTTGGGGCGCACCGGCGAGCGCAGGGCGAAGGTGCCCCGCGGCACGTCGCGATGGCGTGCTTGCAGGACCAGGTCGCGCCGCGCGAGGTGCAACCAGTAGAGCACATCGATCTCCTGGCCGGGGGCGAGGCCTTCCAGCGCCGGCCCCCACGGGTCGAACACCTCGATGTGGCACACCGGCCCCTCGCGGCTGCCCTGGCGCGGCGCCTCGCGCCGCTCGTGCCAGGGCGTGTGGATACGGCCGATGAACACCAGCCCCGCATCGGTGGGCGGGGGCGCGACGACGGTGACTTCACCGGGGCATAAATCCTGACAGGGACGGTCCGACATGTCTGTCTCCTCCGATCTTCCTTCCCGACAGGGTGGCGCGCTTCGGGCCGGCGGGAAAGGGCGATAGAATGGGGGGGAAGGACAAGGCCCGCATGATCCGGGACGGGGGCGGTCGGCCAGCCTCGGGAGCGGCCCTGCCTTCCGGCCTGGGCAGTAGCGTCGCGCGCGACCTTCAAGTACCCTGGGTTGTGATATGAGTACCCCAGAAACACCTGCCCCGATCGCCATGCCGCGCGTCCTGCTGATCGAGGACAACCAGGCGGTGGCCGAGACCATCCAGCGATTCCTGGAACGCTCGGGCATGCGCACCGCCTGGGCGCCCACCGGAACGCGGGGCATGGAACTCAAGCGCAGCTTTTTCCCCGATATCGTGCTGGTGGATCTCGAGCTGCCCGACACCAACGGAGTCTCGATCATCTCCTGGCTCGCCCGCGAGCAGGACTGCGGCATCATCGTGGTTTCCGGCCGCAGCGAGGAGACCGAGCGGGTGGTCGGGCTCGAACTCGGGGCCGACGACTACATCTCCAAACCCGTGCGGATGCGCGAGATGGTGGCCCGCATCCGCGCCGTCCATCGTCGCACGCGCAGCCGCGCCCAGGACCCGGCACGCCCCTCGCACAACCAGCATCGCATCGGTCCCTACCGGGTCGATCTGCAACATCGCATCGTCTACGACGCCGACGACCAGCCGGTGCAGCTGACCGGCGCGGAGTTCTCCGCCCTGCAATGCCTGCTGGAGCTGGGCGGCGAGCCGGTCTCGCGGGAACGCCTCTCGGAGGCGGCGCTGCGCCGCCCCTGGCGGCCCGAGGACCGCAGCATCGACCAGCTCATTTTCAGCCTGCGCCGCAAGCTCGGCGACGAGGACCGCTCCCGCCGGCTGATCCAGTCGATGCGCGGCGTCGGCTACGTGCTGGTCAGCGACGACGCTACCAGCGAGGCCTGAACCAGAACTCAGCCGGGGAGGGGCAGGGCCAGCAGCACCGCCTCGTCCGTGCCCGTGTTGACCAGCCGGGCCTCGGGGGCGGGGCGCACCGTCTCGCGGCGGAGGAGGGCATGGCGTGCGCCCTCCTGCTCCAGCGTCACCGTGCCGGCGAGCAGGGTCCACTGCGCCGCGGCGAGGGTTTCCTCCACGGTCAGGCCGGCGGCCGGCGCCAGGCGGGCCAGCCGCACCGAGTCCGCCCCCGGCAGAGTCTCCAGGCTGCCCCAGGCGGTGGCCGCGCGGCAGTGGCGCGTGCCCTCGGAGCGGCCCGCGGACTTCAGCCGGTCCACCACCTTTTTCACGTCCTGCGACGCCGCCCGCGACATGGCCAGAACCGCGTCGTCGGTCACCACCAGCACGAGGTCGCGCACGCCCACCACCGCGGCCAGGCGCCCCTCGCTGCGCACGTAGCAGTCGTGGGCGCCTTCGAGGATCACGTCGCCCGCAGCCACATTGCCTTCCGTGTCGGGCGTTCCCAGTTCCCACAGCGCGGCCCAGCTGCCCACGTCGGACCAGCCCAGGGCGGCCGGCACCACCGCCGCGTGGCGCGTGCGCTCGGCCACCGCGTAGTCGAGGCTGATCGAGGGCACCTTCGCGAACAGATCCGCGTCGAGGCGGACGAAATCGGCGTCCTCGGTGCGCGTCGCCACCACCGGGCGCAGCGCCGCCAGCACGTCGGGGGCGTGAGCGGCCATCTCGGCGAGCAGCGTGCGGGCGGTGAACACGAACATCCCGGAGTTCCACAGGTGCCGCCCCCCGGCCACCATCTCGGCGGCGCGCGCGGCGTCGGGCTTCTCGACGAAACGGGCGAGGTCGAACACGCCGGGCAGGCCGGGCAGGGCCGCGCCGCGCTCGATGTAGCCGTAGCCGGTCTCCGGCGCGGTGGGCTGCATGCCGAAGGTGACGATCCGCCCCGCCCTGGCCGCGGCCACGGCTTCGGCCAGGGCCTGGTGCAGCGCGGGAACATCGGCGATGGCGGCATCGGCGGCCATCATCCACAGCACCGCGTCGGGGTCCCGCTCGGCCACCAGCAGGGCGGCAACCCCGATCGCCGGCGCCGAGTTGCGCCCGACCGGCTCGAGCACGATGCGCACGCCCACGATGCCCTCGCGCCGCATCTCCTCGGCCACCAGGAAGCGATGGCGCGCGTTGCATACCACCATCGGCGCGGCGAAGCCGGGTCCGCGGGCGCGCGAGAGGGTTTCGGCGATCATCGAGCGGTCCGAGACCAGCGGCCAGAACTGCTTGGGGAAGCTCTCGCGCGAGACCGGCCACAGCCGGGTGCCCGAGCCTCCCGACAACAGGACCGGAACCACCGCATTTCCCAAGGTGCCCATTGCGATCAGCCTCATCGTTTCCAATCTGGGGGCCGCTATTGGCAGCCCGGACCCGGCCTGTCCAGCATTCCCCCTGCAAGGCAGGGCAGGGCTGGGCCGGGACGGCCGGCAAGGGCTCTTGCGTCGGAGGGACGGTTATGGAACGCCAGGGCATCTGAAACCTGTTCCGGGGAGCCTTGTCCAATGCCGCGATCGATCGCCCTGCTTGCCGCGCTCGCCCTGGGGCTGGCGGCCCTGCCGATGGCCGCCCGCGCCCTGCCGGATACCGGAACGCGTCTGGGCCTGGGCCTCACCCGGGCGGATTCCGCCGCCGCCAGCACGGCCGCGCGGGAACTCTATCAGCGCGACGATATCCCGGCCGGCGCGGCCGCCGCCTGGAACAACCCGAAAAGCCGCAACCACGGCACCATCAAGGTGATGGAAGTGTTCACCCAGGCCGGGATGCCCTGCCGCAAGATGCAGTACGAGTTCTTCCTCTACCGGCGGGCGGGGGATCGCAGCTACGTCGAAACCCTCTGCCGCACGCCCGAGGGCGCGTGGAAGATCATGCCCTGAATCGAAGGCCCCCCCTCTCAAGCTGATCTTCCGCCGCGCCTGATCCCGATGAGCCTCCGGGGGGGCGGTGCGACGTGCCGGCGTGCCGCCGGCCGGGGCGCTGCCCCGTGCCCTGCCGGGCT
>CALNAL010000144.1 GCA_937874445.1 uncultured Acetobacteraceae bacterium
CCAGGGACCCACCACCAAGGAGATTGCCATGTCCCGTTCCCTGTGGATCGCCGCAGCTCTGGCGAGCCTCACCCTGGCGGCAACGCCGGCCGCCGCCGGCTGGCAGCGCCAGGGCACCGTCACCACCCCGCGCGGCAGCTTCCGGAGTTCCGCCGCGGGGGGCTGCGCCGGCGGCACCTGCGCGCGCAGCGGCACCACCACCGGCCCGCGCGGCGAGAGCGTCACCCACAGCGGCGCGACCAGCTGCGCCGGCGGCACCTGCACGCGCAACGGCACGCTCACCGGCCCGAACGGCGGCAGCGTGACCACCTCGGGCAGCCTGACCCGCACGCCCTGAGGCGGCCGGGGCAAGGCCCTCCTTCCCCGCGGCGCAGGCTTTTCGCGACGCGGGGAGGGCCGCTATCCTCCTTCCCCCCGATCGATGGCGTGGAAGGATCGCTGCCCCCATGGGCCTGACGAAACCGCTTTTGTTCCTGGCACTCCTTGCCACGGTGCCGGCCCTGGCTGCGCCGGCGGCGGCCCGCAGCAGCCGCTTTTCCTGCGAGCGCGGCCTGCGCTTCACCATCGAGTGGCGCAAGCCGGCGACGGCGGTGCTGCATCTGCCCGGGCGCAAGGCGGCGGTGCTGCATGCCGAGCGCCGCGCCTCGGGGATCGCCTATTCCAACGCGACCTACCGCTTCAGCGAGCATCACGACGTGGGGCAGCTCGATATCCGCCGCGGCCGCAGTGTTGACAGCTACAACTGCTCCGCCCAGTTCTAGGGCTTCTGTCACGCAGGCGGTGCGTTTGATGTCCGAAACGAAGCCGACGCCTCTCGTCTTCATCTACGATTTCGACGGCACGCTGGCGCCGGGCGAGATGCAGGAGCACTCCTTCATTCCCGCCGTGGGCATGAAAAGCCGCGCGTTCTGGAAGCAGTCCAACGATCTCGCGCGCGAGGCGCACGGCGACCGCATCCTGCTCTACATGCACCTGATGCTGCAGGAGGCCATGCTGCACAGCCTGCGTCGCTCGCGCGAGGCCTTCCGCGAGCACGGCAAGGGCATCAGCTTCTTCCCGGGTGTGGAGACGTGGTTCCAGAGGATCAACCGGGAAGGCGGGAAGCGCGGCCTGGAGGTGAAGCACTACGTCATTTCCAGCGGCCTGCTGGAGATGATCGAGGGCACGCGGATCTATCCCGAGTTCGAGAAGGTCTTCGCCTCGACCTTCCTCTACGACGCCGACGGCGTGGCGGTCGGTCCGGCGCTGGCGATCAACTACACCACCAAGACGCAGTTCCTCTTCCGCATCAACAAGGGCGCGCTCGACCTCGCCGACGACACCACGGTCAATGCCTACATCCCCAAGCAGGACCGCGCCGTGCCCTTCGAGAACATGGTCTATATCGGCGACGGATCGACCGACATTCCCTGCTTCCGCCTGGTGCGCGAGCAGGGGGGGACGTCGGTCGCCGTCTACGACCCGGCGAAACCCGCCCTGGAGGGACGGGCGGCGAAGCTGATCGACGAGCAGCGCGTCGATTTCGTGGCCGCCGCCGACTACGGCGAGGGCAGCCCGCTCGACGAATTCATGCGCGCGGTGATGGACGCGGTGGCCGCCCGTGCCCGCCAGCGGACCCTGGCCCGGCAGACGCGGCGGAAGCGCCCCGCCTTGGGCTAGAACAACCTTAGAACAGCTGGCCCTGACGCGGATCGCTCTTGCCCGCGTCCCCGGCTGCGCCCCGGCGCGGGCGGAACGGCGGGGGAGCGGCCTCCCCCATCGCCTCGGCCACCAGCTCGGCCTCCTCCAGCAGCGCGTCCTCGGTTTCCGCCCCGCGCACGCTCTCGCGGCCGATCTCCAGCAGCACCGGCACCGCCAGCGGCGAGACGCGCGAGAGCACCACGTGCCGCACCCGCCCGTGCACCCGCCGCAGGAAGGCCGCGATCCGCCCGAGATCGGCGATCCCCCCCGCCACGTCGGCGCGTGTCGCGCGCAGCAGCACGTGGTCGGGCTGGTGGTGGCGCAGCGTGTCGTAGACCAGGTCGGAGTTCACCGTGACCTGCCGGCGGTTCCGCTCCGCCCCCGGCGCGCGCCGCTCGATCAGCCCGGCGATCACCGCCACCTGGCGGAAGCTGCGCCGCATCAGCGAGCTTTCCTCCGTCCACGCCTGCAGCTCGTCGCCCAGCAGGTCGGGCTCGAACAGCCGCGCCACCTCGCGGGGCGGGCGCGCCGAGGTCACCGCCAGCACGTAGTCGGAGGCCACGAAGCCCAGCGGCGCCATCCCCAGCCGCTGCATCCGCCGCGTCAGCAGCATCCCCAGGGTCTGGTGGGCGTTGCGCCCCTCGAAGCAGTAGGCCACCAGATACCACCGGTCGGCGCGCGGGAAGCTTTCCACCAGCAGCCCCGCGCCCCCCGGCAGCCGCGACACCCGCCGCTGCATGGCGAGCCACTCCCGCACGGCCTCCGGCATGGCCGCCCAGGCGCCGGGGTCGGCCAGCAGTGCGCGCACCCCTTCGGCCAGGTGGGTGGAAAGCGGCATCCGGGCGCCGGCGTAGGCGGGCACCCGCGGCTCGTTTCCGTGTGCCGCCACCGCCTCGGCCACCGTCTCGTGCAGCCCCACGAAGGCCAGCAGCCGTCCCGCGAAAAGGAAGGTGTCGCCTCGCGCCAGGCCGTTGACGAAGTTTTCCTC
>CALNAL010000145.1 GCA_937874445.1 uncultured Acetobacteraceae bacterium
ATCTACACCTAAGCCTTCGTCGGCAGCGTCAGATGTGTATAAGAGACAGGTTCTCAGGGAATGCCGAAACTGTAACAGACTGCCTCCGCACTGTCAGGTCGGGAAGGGAGTGCCGCAGCGGGGAAACGGGGGCGGAAAAACGCCGTGACCGTGCCGCGGGACCCCCGAATGGCGCGGGGGAAAGCGCGGATGTGATGAAATATTGCAGTTGAGGGATGCGCCAATCGCTTCTAATGAGCGAATCCGTTCGGCCGCATGGGCCGCAATCGACATCCGCGTGTTGGGGATGAAGGGGGATTCAAGCATGAAGGCGAGATGGTTGGCGGCGGTCGCCGGGGCGGCCCTGTTGGCAGGCGCGGGAGCCCTGCCGGCGCAGGCGGCGCCCAAGACCCTGGTGTATTGCGCCGAGGGGTCGCCGGAAAACTTCAATCCGATGCTCAACACCACCGGCACCACCTTCAACGCCCTGCTGCCCATCTACAATCGGCTGGTGGAGTTCCGCCTCGGCTCGACCGAGATCGACCCCGGCCTGGCCGAGAAGTGGGACGTTTCCGCCGACGGCAAGACCTTCACCTTCCACCTCCGCCACGGCGTGAAGTGGCAGTCCAACAAGACCTTCAAGCCGACCCGCGACTTCAATGCCGACGACGTGATCTTCAGCTTCGAGCGCCAGTGGAAGGATTCCAACCCCTACCACAAGGTCTCCGGCGGCGGGTACGACTACTTCGGCGACATGAACTTCGGCAAGCTGCTCTCCTCCATCGAGAAGGTCGACGACTACACCGTCAAGTTCGTGCTGACCGAGCCGCAGGCCCCGTTCCTGGCCGATCTCGCGATGGACTTCGCCACCATCCAGTCGAAGGAATACGCCGACGCCCTGCTCAAGGCCGGCAAGCCCGAGGCCCTCGACCAGGACCCCATCGGCACCGGCCCCTTCGAACTGGTCAACTACGTCAAGGACAGCACCATCCGCTACCGGGCCTTCCCCGGCTACTGGGGGCCCAAGCCGCACATCCAGAACCTGGTGTTCTCGATCTCGACCGACCCCGCGGTGCGCCTGGCCAAGCTGCGCCGCAACGAGTGCCAGATCGCGATCTATCCCAACCTCGCCGACATCCCCGCCATCAAGAAGGATGCCAACCTCCAGCTGCTCAGCCAGCCCGGGCTGAACATCGGCTACATCGCCTTCAACAACACCAAGGCGCCCTTTACCGACAAGCGCGTGCGCCAGGCCCTCAGCATGGCCGTGGACAAGAAGGCGCTGCTCCAGGCGGTGTTCCAGGGGGCGGGCGTGCCGGCCAAGAACCTCATCCCGCCGACCATGTGGAGCTACAACGACAAGGTCCAGGACTGGCCCTATGACCCGGCCAAGGCCAAGGCCCTGCTCGCCGCCGCGGGCTTCCCCAACGGGTTCGAGACCACGCTGTGGGCGCTGCCGGTGCAGCGGCCCTACAACCCCGACGGCAAGCGCATGGCCGAGATGGTGCAGGCCGACCTCTCCAAGGTCGGCGTGAAGGCCAGCATCGTCAGCTACGAGTGGGGCGAATACCGCAAGCGCGCCCAGAACGCCGAGCACGGCATGGCCGAGTTCGGCTGGACCGGCGACAACGGCGACCCCGACAACTTCTTCCAGCCGCTCGCCGGCTGCGCCGCGGCCCGCATCGGCGGCGGCGGGGTTTCCAAGTGGTGCAACCAGGACTTCGAGGCGCTGATCCAGAAGGCCGTGGTCACCACCGACCATGCCGAGCGCGTCAAGCTTTACGAGCAGGCCCAGGTGATCATGCACGAGGAGGCGCCGTTCATCCTGGTGGCCCACTCCGTGGTCTATCTGCCGATGAGCAAGAACGTCACCGGCTTCAAGATGAGCCCCTTCGGCCGCATGCAGTTTGACACGGTCGATCTGAAGTAGCCGTCCGACCCACCGAGGCGCCCGTTCCCTTCCCGGGGGGCGGGCGCCTGCCTCGACCGGAGATTTCCCCCTCCCGTGCTTCGCTTCCTGCTGCGCCGCATCGGCCTCGTGGTGCCGACGTTCATCGGCGTGACCTTTCTCAGTTTCATCCTGATCCATCTCGTCCCGGGCGACCCCATCGAGGTGCGCATGGGCGAGCATGGCATCGATCCGGCACGGCTCGCCGCGCTGCGCCATCAGCTCGGGCTCGACCTGCCCCTGTGGCGGCAGTTCCTCGACTATGAGATCGGGGTGCTGCATGGCGGGCTCGGCCAGTCGGTGGTGACCCACGAATCGGTGTGGCGCGAGTTCATCACCTTCTTTCCCGCCACGCTGGAGCTTTCCTTCTGCGCCGTCGCCTTCGGCCTGCTGGTCGGGCTGCCCTTCGGGGTGATCGCCGCGGTCAAGCGCGGCTCGGCCTTCGACTACGGGCTGATGGGCGTCTCCGTCACCGGCGCCTCCATGCCGATCTTCTGGTGGGGGCTGATGATGATCCTGATCTTCTCCGTGGGGCTGGGGTGGACCCCCGTCTCCGGACGGATCAGCGACATGTTCTACATCGAGCCCTGGTCGGGCTTCATGCTGGTGGACTGCTGGTTCTCCGGGGACGAGGGCGCCTGCGTCTCGGCGGGGAGCCACCTGATCCTGCCCGCCATCGTGCTCGGCACTATTCCGCTCGCCACCGTCGCGCGCATGACGCGCTCGGCGATGCTGGAGGTGCTCGGCGAGGACTACATCCGCACCGCCCGCGCCAAGGGCCTGTCCATCTGGCGCGTGGTGATCGTGCACGCGCTGCGCAACGCGCTGATCCCGGTGGTGACCGTGGTCGGGCTGCAGGTGGGCTCCATGCTCGGCGGCGCCATTCTCACCGAGACCATCTTCTCCTGGCCCGGCGTGGGGCATTGGCTGATCGAGAGCATCCAGCGGCGCGACTATCCCGTGCTGCAGGGAGGCACGCTGCTGGTGGCCAGCCTGGTGATCGTCGTCAATCTCGTGGTGGATATGACTTACGGAATGCTCAACCCGAGGATTCGCCGCTGATGTCGGGCGCAGAAAATCCCTCCGCCGCCACGGCCGTCAACGCCGCCCTCCCGATGCCCTCCGCCGCACGTCTGTTCTGGCGCGGCTTCGCGGAGAACCGCGGGGCGGTGATCGGGCTCGGCGTGATGGTCACCCTGCTGGTGCTGGCCGCGGGGGCCGAGTTCTTCGCGCCGCACGCGCCCATCGAGCAGTTCCGCGAATACTTCCTCGTCCCGCCGGTGTGGGAGGAGGGGGGCAGCTGGAGCTTCCCGCTCGGCACCGACGACGTGGGGCGCGACGTGTTCTCGCGCCTCATCTTCGGGGCGCGGCTGTCGCTGGTCATCGGCTTCTCCGTGGTGACGCTCTCGCTCACCTGCGGCACCGCCCTCGGCCTGACCGCCGCCTTCGTCGGCGGCTGGGTCGACAGCGCCATCATGCGGCTGATGGACGTGCTGCTGGTGTTTCCCAGCCTGCTGCTGGCCATCGTCATCGTCGCCATCCTCGGGCCCGGCCTGTTCAACGCCATGCTCGCCGTGGCGATCGTGGCGCTGCCGGCCTACACCCGGCTCTCGCGCGCCTCCGCGCTGGCCGAGCTGGCACGCGACTACGTGACCGCCACCCGCTGCGCCGGGGCGGGGCGGCTGCACCTGATGTTCTCCACCGTGCTGCCCAACTGCCTCGCGCCGCTCATCGTGCAGGCCTCGCTGGGCTTCTCCTCGGCCGTGCTCGATGCCGCCGCCCTGGGCTTCCTCGGCCTCGGCGCCCAGCCCCCGACACCGGAATGGGGCACCATGCTCGCCGGCGCCCTGCAGTTCTACCAGCGCGCCTGGTGGGTGCTCACCTTCCCCGGCCTCGCCATCCTGATCACCGTGCTCGCCTTCAACCTGTTCGGCGACGGGTTGCGCGATGCCCTCGACCCGAAGCTCAAACGCTGATGCCGCACCTTCTCGAAATCCGCAACCTCGCGGTGGAGTTCGCCACCGCCCGCGGCCGTTTCCGCGCCGTGGACGGGGTGGATGTGACCGTCGACCCAGGCGAGATCCTGTGCATCGTCGGCGAAAGCGGCTCGGGCAAGAGCGTCTCGATGCTCGCCGCCATGGGGCTGATCGCCTGGCCCGGCAAGGTCACCGCCGATGTCATGCGCTTCGACGGCGCCGACCTGCTCGCCCTCTCGCCGCGCGCGCGCCGGCAGGTGGTGGGCAAGGACATGGCGATGATCTTCCAGGAGCCGATGTCCTCGCTCAACCCCTGCTACTCGGTGGGATGGCAGATCGCCGAGGCGCTGCGCACCCATCACGCCGTGCCGCGGGCCCAGGTGCGCGCCCGCGTGATCGAGCTGCTCGACCAGGTGGGCATTCCCGACCCGGCCGGACGCATGGGCGCCTTTCCCCATCAGCTCTCGGGGGGAATGAACCAGCGCGTGATGATCGCCATGGCGATCGCCTGCAACCCGCGCTTCCTGGTGGCCGACGAGCCCACCACAGCGCTCGACGTCACCATCCAGAAGCAGATCCTCGACCTGCTGGTGGCGCTCCAGCGCGAGCGGGGGATGGGGCTGGTGCTGATTACCCACGACATGGGCGTGGTGGCCGAGACCGCGCATCGCGTGCAGGTGATGTACGCCGGCCAGATGGTGGAGGAGCAGAAGACCGTCGGGCTGTTCGCCAACCCGCGCCACCCCTACACCGAGGCCCTGCTCGACGCGCTGCCCGAACGCGCCATGGGACGCTCCCGCCTGCCCACCATTCCCGGTATGGTGCCCGGCATCGACGACCGGCCGGCCGGCTGCCTGTTCAACCCGCGCTGCCGCTTCGCCGACGACCTCTGCCGGCAGGTCCAGCCGCCGCCCTTCCAGGCGGAGGGGTTGCACGTGCGCTGCCATCATCCGAGGCCGGAAATCGTGCTCCCGGAGGTGCCGGCATGAGCGTGCTGATGCAAGCCGAGGATCTGCGCCGCTACTACCAGGTGGGCGGCGGGCTGTTCGTGCCGCGCGCCGTGGTGAAGGCGGTGGACGGGGTGAGCTTCACCCTGCGGACCGGCGAGACCCTGGCCGTGGTGGGCGAGAGCGGCTGCGGCAAGTCCACTCTCGCGCGCATGGTCACGCTGATGGAGCTGCCCAGCTCCGGCGAGCTGTTCATCGAGGGGGAGGCCACCTCCCAGCAGAACGAGGCGGAGCGGCGCCGGCTGCGGCTCAACGTGCAGATGGTGTTCCAGAACCCCTACGGCTCGCTCAACCCGCGCAAGACCGTGGGCGCCATCCTCGAGGAGCCGCTGGCGCTCAACCACCGCGGCAACCGCGCCGAGCGGGTGGCCACCGCGCGCGCCATGATGGACCGCGTCGGCCTGCGCCAGGACCAGTACGGGCGCTACCCGCACATGTTCTCCGGCGGGCAGCGCCAGCGCATCGCCATCGCCCGCGCGCTGATGCTCAACCCCCGCGTGGTGGTGGCCGACGAGCCGGTCTCGGCGCTCGACGTCTCCATCCAGGCGCAGGTGCTCAACCTGATGATGGACCTGCAGGACGAGTTCAAGCTCGCCTACCTGTTCATCAGCCACGACCTCTCGGTGGTGCGCCACATCGCCCGCGAGGTGCTGGTGCTCTACTGCGGGCGGCCGGTGGAGCACGGGACGAAGGCCGGGATCTTCGAGAATCCGCTGCACCCCTATACCCGCGCGCTGCTGGCCGCCACGCCGAGCGTCGACCCGCTGCACAGCAAGCATACCGCGGCGGTGAAGGGTGAGCTGCCCTCGCCGCTCAACCCGCCGGCGGGCTGCGCCTTCGCCTCGCGCTGCCCCCATGCCACCGACCGCTGCACCGCCGAGCGTCCCGAATGGCGCGAGGTAGAGGGGCGTCTGGTGGCCTGCCATTTCGCCGGCAGCGTGTGATAGAAGCGTCGCCCAGGCTTCCGTTTGGGTAAAATTCGTTTGGGGGAGAAATCCGAATGCGTATCGAGGCCATTCCGGTGGGCAACAACCCGCCGGAGGATGTCAATGTCATCGTCGAGGTGGCGATCCGCGGGGAGCCCATCAAGTACGAGATGGACAAGGCCGCCGGCACGCTCTACGTCGACCGTTTCCTCTACACGCCGATGCGCTATCCCGGGAACTACGGCTTCGTGCCGCATACCCTGAGCGAGGACGGCGACCCCATCGACGTGCTGATCGCCAATACCCGCACCATCGTGCCGGGCGCCGTGATCAACGTCCGCCCGATCGGCGCGCTGCTGATGGAGGACGAGCACGGGCCGGACGAGAAGATCATCGCCGTGCCCTCGCCGAAGATCTCGGCGAGCTACATCGACGTCTCCTCGATCCACAACCTGGCCCAGACCAACCTCGACCAGATCGAGCACTTCTTCGCCCACTACAAGGACCTCGAGCCCGGCAAGTGGGTGAAGATCGGCGGCTGGGCCGACGCCGATGTCGCCCGGCGCAAGGTCGTCGAGGCCATCGAGCGCTACAAGACGCACGGCTGATACCAGGCCTGCTCAAGCATCAAGACAAGGAAGGTGTTCTCCTTTCGGGAAAGGAGAACCAGGAAAGCTTTATTCGTTAAGGGCTCCGCGCCTGTTACAGGCGCGGAGCCAAATGGATGAAGTCCCTTTTGCTTTTTTCCGGAAGGCAAAAAGAAGCCTTCCTTTCCTTCGTCGCCCCCGGGACCTTTCCGAATCAAGAGGTCCCGGGAACGTTTCGTCTTGGCGGGGTTCAGCCCCCCTTGACGCCGCCGGCGGTGAGGCCGGCCACGATCTCCTTCTGCATCAGCAACGTGAGCAGCAGCACCGGGGCTGTCACCACCAGGGCGGCGGCGGCCAGCGGGCCCCACGAGATCTGCTCGAAGGTCAGCATGTTGTAGACCGCGACAGGCAATGTTCGCGTGTCGCGCCCGGCCAGAACCACGCCGAAGATGAAGTTGTTCCACGAGAAGATGAAGGAGAGAATCATCCCCACCACGATGCCCGGCCTGGCCAGCGGCACCGCCACGTGGTGGAAGGCCTGCCAGATGGTACAGCCGTCCACCAGGGCGGCCTCCTCCAGATCGGGCGGCAGGGCCTCGAAGGAGCCGATCATCACCCACACCACGATCGGCACCGTCACCACCAGATGGGTGATGATCTGCGGCAGGTAGCCGCCCAGCAGGTCCAGCCACTGGAAGACCAGGAACAGCGGGATCAGGAAGGAGAGGGCCGGCGTGACGCGGGCCACCAGGATCAGCGCCGCCGCCTTGGTCGCCTTGGTCTTGGCGATGCCGTAGCCCGCCGGCACCCCCAGCAGCAGGGCCAGACCCGTCGCGCTGAAGGAGACGATCACCGAGTTGATGAGGTTGTCGAGGAAGTCGTTCTCGCGGAACACCTTGATGAAGTTGTCCCACGTCGGCGGGTTGGGGATGAACACCGGCGGATAGGCGGTGTTGTCGAGCTCGTTCTTGAGCGACAACGAGATCATCCAGAAGAAGAACAATACCGCCGGGGCGATCAGGAAGATCACCGAGGCATAGAGGCCGATCTTGTTCAGGACCCGGCGCGTCTTGTTGCTGCCGACCGCGGTGGCGCGCTTGCGGATCAGGTCGGGCTGTGCGGTCGTGCTCATTGCCAGCGCTCCATCTGACGCATGCTCAGCAGGCCGAGGCTGATGACCAGGATGATGGCGAAGAACACCAGCACCAGTGCCGAGGCATAGCCCAGGTCGTAGTAGGCGAAGGCCGTCTGGTAGAGCAGCATGTTCATGGTCTCGCTCGACGTGCCCGGTCCGCCGTTGGTGATGACGAAGATCGTATCGAAGGTCTTCAATGCGTCGATCACGCGCATCGTCGCGGCGACGATGATGAAGGGCCAGACCATCGGTACGGTGAGATAGCGGAACATCTGCCACCCCGAGGCACCGTCGATGATGGCGGCCTCGTAGGGGTCGGAGGGCAGGCTCGCGATGCCGCCCAGCACGATCAGCATCACCAGCGGGGTCCACTGCCAGGTTTCCACCATCACCAGGGTGGGGATCACCGTGGTGTCGCTGTAGACCCACTGCGAGGGGGGCAGGCCGAACACCGAAAGGATGTAGTTCAGCACGCCGAGCTGGGGATGGAACATCATCGTCCATACCAGCGCGATGGCCACGGGGGTGGCCATCATCGGCAGGATGAAGAGGGTGCGGCACAGGCCGCGCAGGGAGAAGTTGTTGGCGAAGCACACCGCCGCCCAGATGCCGAGGATCATCGGCAGCACCACCGCCGCGGCGGTGAAGTAGAAGGTGCGCACCATCGCCCACAAAAAGCGCGTGTCGTGGAAGAGCTTGCTGAAGTTGTCGAGCCCCACGAAATAGGCGTTGCCCGATACCTTCCAGGTGAACACGGACATCACCACCGAGAAGATCCACGGGAAGAGGATGACCCCCGTCACCACGATCGCCGCCGGCAGGGCAAACACCCAGTAGCGCCGGGCATAGTTGTGGGCACCCCCCAGAGGGGCGGCACTCTGCAGGGTCGTATTTGCTGTCGTCTCGCTCATCGTCGGTCGCTTCCGCCCTTGCTGTTGTTGCGGCACGCGAAGGCCGCTCCCGGGAACACCGCTCCCGGGAGCGCGGAGGGAACTCAGGTGCGCAGGGATTCTTCAAGCACCGGCTTGAAGGCTTCGGTCGCCTTCTTGAGTTCGGTGGCCGGATCGGCCCCCTGCACCATGTTGGTCAGGGCGATGCCGATGGCGTCGCGGAACTCGGTGACCGGAACGATTTCCGGCAGGCCGGGACGGGCGATCTTGAGGCTTTCCTTCAGCGTGACCAGCCATTCCGCGCTCGGCGGCTTCAGGCTCGGCTCGCTGTAGGTGGACAGCCGCGGCGAGGCGCCGCCGCCGAGGTTGACCAGGTTGATCGCCATCTGCTTGCCCGCGGCCCACTGGCAGTAGAGATATGCCGCTCCCTTGTTGCGGCTGCGCGCGGGGATGCCCACGCCGTCGTTGAACATCGCGCAGTGGTGGCCCTTCGGACCGGCCGGCATCAGGCCGACGCCGACGGAATCGGAGATCTTGGAGACCTTCGGGTCGAACAGCGGCGGGCAGAAGCCCACGCCGTCGAGCCACATGCCGATGTTGCCCTGCATGAAGCTGGTCTGGCACTCGTTCCAGTTGAACCCGACCACGCCCGGAGGCGCGCACTCGCGCAGGATCTTCTTGTAGTACTCGCCGGCCCAGATGGCGGCCGGCGTGTCGGTGAGAAGGGTCTTGCCGTCGGGGGTGATGGTCTCCTGGTTCATGCCCAGCAGGAAGGAGGTCCACACCGGCACGTTGGCATTCTTCACGCCGCGGGCCACGAAGCCGTAGATGTTCTTGGCGGGGGCGTTGAGCTTGTGGGCGGCGTCCATCATCGCGTCGAAGGTGGTGGGCATGGCGGCGATGCCCGCTTGGGCGAACAGCTTCTTGTTGTAGTAGACCAGCCACAGGTCGGTCTCGATCGGCAGGCTGTCGATGCGTCCGTCGGGCTGGGTGATGGCCGCCAGCGCGCCCGGCCCGATGTCGGCAAAGTCGAAGTCGGGGGCGGTGAGTTTCGGGTCCTTGAGGTAGGTGCGCAGGTCCTCCAGCCACTTGCCGGTGCCGACCACCCGCTTGGAGACGTGCAGCGAGAAGTGGGTGACGTCGAAGCTCGGCTTGCCCGAGGCCAGCTCCATGATCATTTTCGGCCGCTGCTGCTGCTCGGGCATCTGCTCGGACTGCACGCGGATGCCGGTCATCTCCTCGAACTCTTTCTGGTGGTTCTGGAGGTTGTCGGCGCGCGGGCTCTTGGTGAGGCTGACGGAGATCGTCTTGCCCTTGAACTGCTTCCAGTCGAAGGCGCTCTGGGCGCCGACCTTCTCGACCAGTGCGGGCGCGGCCAGTGCCGCGGCTGATGCGGTGAGGAAAGCACGACGTTTGATCATTGTTCCGCTCCCTGCCATTTGTGGGGCGCCCGGTCCGTCGCGAAGGGCGGCAGGCCGGGGCTGCTTGTTGGAATAGCCAGGCACGTCAGCGACCGGGGGATTCTTTCCCGGCCCGTTTTCAGACCAGCCAGCTCGCCGGTTCCCCGGCGATCAGCACCTTGATGCCCTGCGTCAGCGCCTGCGCGGCGAGAGCGCGGGTGACATCCCTGAGGTCGGCCTCGTCCACATAGGCCACCGTGATGTGGTTGCTTTGGTGGCCGGCCATCAGGTCATCGCGCCCGACGCCGTCGAGCACGCAGTTGAGCAGCGGCCACTCGGGATTGGTGGCCTGACGCCGACGGGTGAATTCCGCGGGCGGCAGTTCCAGCGCGTGGCCGGTGCCGATCTGCAGGAAGACGTCGGTGCCGATGTAGTTGGCACGCGCCCACAGCAGTCGGCCGGCTTTGCCCTGCCCGGCGATAGTAGCCCCTCCCTTGGGGAAATACATCGGCGTTTGGCGGAAGCCTTCGGCCCCGGCGATGCCGCCCTTGAGGTGCTCGAAGGGTACCGAGCCCGAGATCTCCATGTCCCACACGAACTGCCCCGCGAAGGGGCTGCCCCAGCGGATGTCGTGCAGGGTGGTCTCGGCCGGCTTGCCGAGCGCGGAGAGCAGGCGCCACATCATGGTCTGCGGGATGGCCGAGCCCATGTCCACCTCGTTGATGCACGGGATGCACCGGCCCGGACGGATGATCGCGCCCGTCTCGTCGGGGATGGGGAAGCGCTCGGTCGAGCCGATCGCGCCCTCGGCGAAGTCGGAGGCGGCGCAGCTCTGCGCCAGGCCCTGCTGGTACTGCACGCCCACCGCCGAAAGCCCGAACCGTTTGGTGATGCGGGCCATGGCGACCAGCATCGCGCACTGCTCGAGCACCTGCGCGCGTACCAGCTCGGTGGCGCCGTCGGTGCCCCAGTGGAATTTCATGCCATGGGATTCGTACCATTCCAGGCACGCCTCGCGCAGGCTTTCCGGCACCTTGGCCATCTCCGCCAGCAGCGCCGACTGCGAGAGGCTCTCCATCGGCATGCCGATCCGCGCCAGCGCCGCCTGGGGGAACACGCCGTTGATCATGCCCATGCAGAACATGTCGTGCAGGCCGATGATCTCCTTGTGGCGCAGCACGTATTCGCCGACCTGGCGGCCGATCTGCCCGGCGGGGGTGGCCATCAGCGGCGAGGAGAGGTCGATCGGGTGCAGATAGGAGGTGTCGTGCTCCAGCCGGCCCGTCTTCAGCCAGATGGCGAGGCCGGAGAGGAAGAAGTCGTCGTCGAAATTCTCCGACCACAGCCGCGAGGCGGGGTGGCCGAGGCTGGTGAGGGTCGCGGCCATGCACAGCATGCCCACCAGCCCGGGATAGGTGCCGTCGAAATTGGCCAGCAGCAGCACCGGCCCGCGGTGCTTCACCAGCGAGGGCGCCAGATGGTGGGAATACTGCCAGGCGGTGAGCAGCACGATCACCGGAGACTCGGGATCGATGTGCTCGAAGAGGTCGCTGCCCTCGCGCTGGCTGCTGATGAAGCCGTGGCCGCGCTCCTTCCAGACCGGGTGGGCGCGCACCATCTTCACCCCGAAGCGCTCGCGCAGGACGGACTCCAGCTTGCACTCGTATTTCTCCTGCACCGGCCAGCACTGCACGTTGGCGGGCTCGCGCAGGTCGGCGTTGGTGACGAGCAGGACCTCCTGCTTGCCGGCCGAGAGCTGCGGCCCGGGAGCGGTCAGGGAAAGATTCAGCATGGAAAACCCTTCGTGACGAAGAAACGAAGAGGACGCCGTGCGCGCCCTCCTGCCTGCCGGGGGGCCTGAGGCGGCACGACGCTGCCGCGACGGAAATCCTTCCGTCCGCACCAGGTCTGGAAGTTTCGCTCCTCGCGCCGTCCGGTCATTGTTGCACCGTGTTGGGCGGTGATCGCCGCAACCGCCCGGCACCACGCCGGCGGCTTGGACGCTTCGACCCTAGCGCAGTGGAGCCGCCGTCACAACTGATGTCATAACTGACGCACGGCAAATTGCCCACGAAGGCATTCCGACGACGCCGCTTGCGGACAGGTATCTCCCGTGGATACTTACGCCATGGAAACGTGCGACGCCAAGGCCCGCTCTCGGGTGCTGATTGCCGGTGCCGGGCCGGTGGGCCTGGCGGCCGCGCTGCGACTGGCCCAGCTCGGGGTGCCCGCGCTGGTGCTGGAGCGGCGGATGGAGCTGGCCCGCGGGCTCAAGGCGTGTGCCTGGCTGCCCCCCACGCTGGCGCTGTTCGAGCGCCTCGGCGTGCTCGACGGGCTGATGGCCCCCGGCCTCGTCGCCCAGCGACTCGCCTACGCCCGCAACAACCCGGGAGGAAAATGCGAGGAGGTTGCCTGCTTCGACCTCGCGCTGCTGGCCGATGAGGCGCGCTTTCCCTACCGGCTGCACCTCGACCACGGACCGGTGGCGGCGGCTCTGGCGGCGCGGCTGGCCGCCTATCCGCAGGTGCAGTTCGCCCTCGATGCCGAGCTGGTGGGATTCGAGCAGACCGAGTCCGGCGTGGCGGTGCGGGTGCTTTCGGCCACCGGCGAGCGCATCGAGCGGGGCGCCTTCCTCATCGCCGCCGACGGGGCGGACAGCGCCGTGCGCACCCGGCTCGGGGTGCGGCTGTGCGAGGCGGCGCTCCCGGGGCGCTGGCTGGAGGTGCTGACCGAGGAGGACCTCTCCCGGACCCTGCCCGGCGCGGCCTGGGCCGGCTGGATTGCCGCTGCCCCCGCCGGGGATTCCCCTTGCGATGCCGGCTGCGATTCTGGTTGCGATTCTTCCGGGGGCAGCTGGTGCTCGCTGCTGCGCATGCCCGGGGTGTGGCACGTGGCGATGCCGCTCGCTCCCGGGGAGGATGCCGCGGCGGCGCTGGAGGA
>CALNAL010000146.1 GCA_937874445.1 uncultured Acetobacteraceae bacterium
GCCCACCCCCACGCCACCACCCGCGTGGCCGTGGTGCACAACGGCATCATCGAGAATCACGTGGCTCTGCGGGCCGCGCTGGAAGCCGAGGGACAGAAGTTCGTCACCGAGACCGACACCGAGACGGTGGCCCAGCTGGTCGATCTGCTGCTCGCCCGCGGGGCCTCCCCGGTGGAAGCGGCAGGCGAGGCGTTTCGCCAGCTCGAAGGGGCCTATGCGCTGGCCATGGTGTTCGCCGGCCATTCCGAGCTGATGATCGGCGCGCGCCACGGAGCGCCGCTCGCGGTGGGCTTCGGCGAGGGGGCGATGTATCTCGGCTCCGACGCGCTGGCGCTCGCCCCCCTCACCCAGCGCATCGCCTATCTGGAGGATGGTGACTGGGTGGTCGTCACCCGCGACGGCGCCACCTTCTTCGACGCCGAGGGTAACGAGGTGACGCGCGAGATCAGGCGCACCGCCATCTCCGGCGCGGCGGTGGGCAAGGGGGCCTACCGGCACTTCATGGAGAAGGAGCTGCACGAACACCCCGCCGTGCTCGGCGACACGCTGCGCCAGATGATCAACCCCGGCACCCGCGAGGTGGTGCTGCCCGAGCTGCCCTTCGACCTCGGCCAGGTGCCGGCGCTCACCGTCTCGGCCTGCGGCTCGGCCTTCTATGCGGCCCAGGTGGGGCGCTACTGGTTCGAGCAGATCGCGCGCCTGCCCACCGACGGCGACGTGGCCAGCGAGTTCCGCTACCGTACGCCTCCGCTGCCCGCGGGCGGGCTCGGCCTGCTGGTCAGCCAGTCCGGCGAGACCGCCGACACGCTCGCCGCCCTGCACTACATGCACGAGCAGGGCCAGAAGGTCCTGAGCATCGTCAACGTCCCCGAGAGCACCATGGCCCGCCAGAGCGACGCCGTGCTGCAGACGGTGGCCGGTCCGGAGATCGGGGTGGCCTCCACCAAGGCCTTCACCGCCCAGCTCGCGGTGCTGGCCTGCCTGGCCCTGGCCGCCGGGCGGGCACGCGGCACCCTGGCGCTGGAGGCCGAGCGCGCCGCCACCCAGGCGCTGCTGGAAGTACCCGGCCGGGCTGCCGAGATCCTCGAGCACGACGCGGAAATCCGCCATCTCGCCCAGCGCATCGTGCAGGCGCGCGACGTGCTCTACCTCGGCCGGGGGAACTGCTTCCCCATCGCCATGGAAGGCGCGCTCAAGCTCAAGGAGATCAGCTACATCCACGCCGAGGGCTATGCCGCCGGCGAAATGAAGCACGGGCCGATCGCGCTGATCGACCCCAGCGTGCCGGTGATCGCCATCGCCCCCTCCGGCCCGCTGTTCGAGAAAACCGCCTCCAACCTCCAGGAGGCCGCGGCCCGCGGCGGCCAGGTGGTGGTGTTCTCCGACGCCGAGGGCGCCGGCAAACTCAAGGGCATCGCCGCCGAGACCGTCGTGCTGCCGAAGGTGGACCCCTTCGTGGCGCCGATTCTCTACGCCATCCCCGTCCAGCTGCTGGCCTACCATGTCGCCGTGCTCAAGGGCACCGACGTCGATCAGCCGCGCAACCTCGCCAAAAGCGTCACCGTCGAATAGGCAAAAGCGGCGGCCAGATCTGCTTTTTCCCGCAAGGTTAAGGAAGCCGGAGGGGTTTCGTGCGCCACCCCCCTCCCCCGGGGTGCGCTGGCGTGCGCCCCGGTTCGGACGCCGACGTTTGACAACGCCGGCTGTTGGATACATGTTCCGGGTAAAGGCAAACGTTTACTTTCCCCGGAGGCGTCCCCCTCAGACGGCAAATATCCAGGCGCGATCACATCGTTGGATCTTTTTCCGGCAAGGGTAAACGTTTACCTTAGTCTCATCAATCACGTCCTCGACAAGAAACGCCCTTCATCACAAGACCAGGTACGTCATCATGAAAGTCAAGGGACTCCGCTGGTGGATCATCGCCATGATCTGCCTTGGAACGATCATCAATTATCTTGCCAGGAACTCGCTCGCGGTCATGGCACCCACGCTCCAGCAGGAGCTGCATTTCTCCACCCAGGAATATTCGTATGTCGTCGGTGCCTTCCAGGCGGCCTACGGCCTGATGCAGCCGGTCTGCGGCTATCTGCTCGATCTCGTCGGCCTCAAGCTCGGTTTCGCCCTGTTCGCCGTGATCTGGTCGATCGCCTCCTGCTTCCACGCCTTCGCCGGCGGCTGGGGCATGCTCGCTTTCTTCCGCGGGCTGCTCGGCGTCAGTGAAGCCGCCGCCATTCCCGCCGGCATCAAGGCCGTCAACGAATGGTTCCCCCTGCGCGAACGGTCGGTCGCGGTGGGCTGGTTCAATGCCGGCACCTCGCTTGGCGCCATGCTTGCGCCGCCCCTGGTGATCTCGGTCCAGCTGATCTTCGGCTGGCAGGCCGCCTTCGTCGCCACCGGCCTGCTGGGATTCATCTTCGCCGGGCTGTGGTTCTTCTTCTTCCACTCGCCCCAGGATCACCCGATGGTCACCGCCGACGAACAGCAGTACATCGCCGATGGTCTCGAGGAAGCCGCCTCGGCCGGCGGCGCGGGAAGCACCCGCCCGGACATGCTCGCCATTCTCTCGACGAAGCGTTTCTGGGGCGTCGCCATCCCGCGCTTCCTCGCCCAGCCCGCCTGGGAAACCTTCACCTTCTGGATCCCGCTCTATCTCTCCACCGTGCGCGGCATGGACATCAAGCAGATCGCCATGTTCGCCTGGCTCCCCTTCCTCGCTGCTGACATGGGCGGGATTCTCGGCGGCTATCTCTCGCCGTTCTTCATGAAGCACTTCCACTTCAACGTCGTCGATTCGCGCCTCGCCGGCGTGGTCATCGGCGCTCTCTGCATGATCGGGCCGGGCTGCATCGGGCTTGCCCCCAACGCCTATGTCGCCATCGCCCTCTTCGCGCTCGGCGCCTTCGCCCACCAGATGATTTCCGCTCTGATCAACTGCCTCTCCGCCGATGTGTTCGCCCACCAGGAAGTCGCCACCGCCAACGGCTTCACCGGCACCGCGGCGATGGCCGGCGGCTTCATCTTCTCGCTGATCGTGGGGCAGCTCGCCACCACCATCGGCTACAACCCGCTGTTCGTCTGCCTGACCATTTTCGACCTGATCGGCGCCGTCGTCGCGATCGTGCTGCTGCGCGGCTCGCACAAGACCGCCGGGGAGACCTCCCGTGCCGCTGTTTGAAAATCCCCGCTTCGCACTTGCAGAACGTGCTGGCAACCACCTCACCCTGCGCAGCCCCGAGGGGCATGTCGCCCATGTCTTCGTCCTTGAGCCCGACATCTTCCGGGTGATGGTGCTGCCCCACGGCCGACTCAACAACCCGCGCAGCTGGGCGATCGCCCCGGGGGCGGAGGACGTCGCGACCGAGGGCCGCGACCGTTTCGACCTCTCGGGTTTCACGCTGCCGGAATTCTCCTGCGAGGAGGGCGAGGGCGCGCTCGTCGTCGCCACCGACCAGCTGCGTCTCTCGGTGAAACTCGAAGGCCTGCACTGCACCTGGGAGAATCGCATCGGTGGCGCATGGCGCCCCGTCGCCGCCGACCGCCCCACCCAGAGCTACAACCTCGGCTGGTGGGACGACCGCGTCTACCACTACCTCCAGCGCGACCGCACCGATAAATACTACGGCCTCGGCGAGCGGGCTGGCGATGCCAACCGGCACGGGAACTCTTACCGGATGGTCAACGTCGACGCGATGGGCTACTCGGCGCGCAACGGCGACCCGCTCTACAAGCACATCCCCTTCTATATCGCCTGGAACGCGAAGGTTCGGGCCCCAGTCGGCTTTTTCTACGATACGCTCTCCGACTGCACCTTCGACATGGGGCGCGAACTCGACAACTATCACGGGCTCTATCGCAGCTTCATCGCCGAGACCGGTGATCTCGACTACTACGTGATCGGCGGTGCCTCCATCGCCTCGGTCTCGAAACGCTACACCTGGCTCACCGGCCGCCCGATTCTTCAGCCGCGCTGGGGCCTGGGCTGCACCGGTTCGACCATGACCTACCCCGATGCTCCCAACGCCCAGGAACGGATGGGCCAGTTCCTCGCCGACTGCGAGAAATACGACATCATCTACGATTCCTTCCACATGGGCTCGGGCTACACCTCGATCGGCCCCAAACGCTATCTCTTCCACTGGAATCGCAGCAAGTTCCCCGACCCCAAGGGCTTCACCGCGCATTTCCTGGCCCACGGCGTGCGGCTCTGCGCCAACGTCAAGCCCTGCCTGCTGCAGGACCATCCGCGTTTCGCCGAGGCAACCGAAAAGGGCCTGCTGATCCATCGCCCAGACGGCTCTCCGGCTCCGGTGCAGTTCTGGGACGAAATGGGCTCGTACCTCGACTTCACCAACCCGGCCACGCTCGCCTGGTGGAAGGAAGGCGTGAAGCGCCACCTGCTCGACTACGGAATCGCCTCGGCATGGAACGACAACAACGAATACGAGATCTGGAACCCCGAGGCGCGCGCGCATGCCTTCGGCGCCGAGCGCCCGGCGATCGAACTTAAGCCGTTGCAGTCGCTGCAGATGATGCGGGCCTCCTGCGAGGCGCAGCACGAGTTCGCACCTCACGAGCGGCCCTTCGTGGTTTCGCGCTCGGGCACCGCGGGCATGCAGCGCTACGCGCAGACCTGGTCGGGCGACAACTACACCAGCTGGGAGACACTCAAGTACAACATCCGCATGGGCACTTCGCTCGCCCTCAGCGGGGTCTCCAATACCGGCCATGACGTGGGCGGCTTCGCCGGCCCCGCGCCGAGCCCGGAACTGCTGTTGCGCTGGGTTGCCTTCGGCATCTTCATGCCGCGTTTCGCGATCAATTCATGGAACGAGGACGGTACCGTCAACGAGCCGTGGATGTATCCCGAGGTGGCTCCGCAGATCTCGCGCCTGCTGAAGTTCCGCTACCGGCTGATGCCCTATCTCTACGACCTGATGTGGCGCTCCCATTCCGCCTTCGAGCCGATGATCCGGCCGACCTTCTACGATTTCCAGGACGATCCGCACAGCTTCGAGGAGAACGACGAGATGATGCTCGGCGCCAACCTCCTTGTCGCCGCCGTGGTCGAGCCGGGCGCGCGCGAGCGCCGGGTCTGGCTGCCGCAGAGCACGGAGTGGTTCGATTTCTGGAGCGGAGACCGTTACGCGGGCGGCCAGGAAATCGTCCTTCCGGCCCCCTGGGAGCACCCCCCCCTGCTCGCGCGTGCCGGTGCGATCCTCCCCCTCAACGTCGCAGAGCAGCACTTCAATGCCCGGGCCGAGGCACGTGGCTTCGCGCTGTTTGCCCCCGCCATCGGCAGCTTCCGCGATGCCTTCTTCGAGGATGACGGCCTCTCGGAGGGCTATCGAGACGGACAATGCGGTCGCTGGGAGGTCGCCATGACCTGTTCGGCCGACACGATCTCGGTCTCGGTGGCCGCGACCGGTCAGCGCCCGCCGCAGGACCGCGAGATCACCCTGGTCCTGCCGCTTCCCGAGCAGCGCAGGGTGGCGCTGGAGACCGGCCGGATCCTCTCCGACAACGTACGCGACGGCAACCGCCTGGTGGTCGTCGCCTTGTAGCCGCCGGTCGACATCCGGGCGTCTTTACGAGGCGCCCGGCCTGCCGACCGATGGCCGCAGCGCGCGGTGACTCCCCATCACCGCGCGCTGCACCTCTCGAGCGCCTGCCCTCTCCGGAGGGTCAGTCGCGGCGGAAAAGAACCTCTTTCCTTCTGCCCCGCGGCGACGCAAAAAGGCGCATGGCGTCTCCTTCCTCCCCTCGCCGGCGCGCGGCCTCGCGTGCGCCCAAGAGTGCCTCGCTCGCCACCATTGCCGCGACGGCGGGGGTTTCCATTGCCACGGTCTCGCGCATCGTCAATGGCCTGCCCCGCCACGCCTCGGCCGAGACCGAGGCGCGGGTGCGTCAGGTGATCGAGGCACTGGGATACCGCCCCAACCAGATCGGCCGTGCGCTGCAACAGGGCAAATCGCGCCTGGTGGCAATGCTCACCGCCGAACTCGCCAACCCGGTGATGGCCACCATCGCCTCGGTAACCGAGGCCGCCCTGCGCGATGCCGGCTATGTGATGATCCTGTGCGACACCCACGACCGGCCTGACCTGCAGGACGAATATCTGCACGCCATGCGCGCGCTGGTGGTCGAGGGATATGTCCTGGCCACCAATGTCCGCAGTCCCGGTCTTGAGGAATTCGTCACGCGCGGCGAGAGGATGGTTTTCGCCTGCCGCCCCAACCCCTATGCGGCCGAGGGGACGGCGGGAGCCTTTCTTGGCATCGACAATGCACAGGCCGGTCGCGATGCCGCCGACTACCTTCTCGATCGCGACTGCACGCGTTTTGCAGTGCTGTCCCAGGCCAATGGCTCGCCCGCCTCGATCGCACGCGCCCTGGGGTGCTGCGAACGGTTGCGCGAGCGGGGCGTGCCGAAGGGACGCATCCGCGACATCCGAGCCCCGGGCCATTCCCACCTGGCCGTCGGCTACGCCGCGGCGCGCGCGCTGGCGGGGAGGCGGCCCTGGCGCGGGGGCATCGTCTGTGCGAGCGACCAGATCGCCTTCGGAACCTATCGCTTCGCCTGCGAGCACGGGCTCGATCTCACCACCGCAAATCCGTTGATCAGCATCGACGGCGCCGATCTCTCCGCCTGGCTTGCGCCCTGGCTCACCTCACTCCACGTGCCCTACGAGGAATTCGGCACCCATATCGTCGAGATGTTGCAGACCCTCTGGAAGGGCCAGCCCGCCGCCGACCACATCGTGCCGTATTCGCTGCGCGCAGCCGGAGCGTTTCCCGTCGACGATCTCTGCTGAATACGGCCCCCAGGGAACCTGCCCGCCTGTCAGGCCGCGGTGGCCAGGTGCAACGTGTAGGGGATGATCCTGTCCGGCACCGCACTGCCGCGCCACAGGGTTTGCAGCATCTCGACGATAGGAGTGCCGAAGTTCTGGTAGGGCACCTGCACGGAGGAAAGCCAGGGGGCGAGCCAGGCGGAAAGCTCGGCGCCGTCGATGCTGATCAACGGATTTGCGGTGGTGAGATCGAGCCCGTGTTCCTGCGAGAACCGGTGGATGCCGAAGGCGATCTGATCGCTGACGCAGGCGATGCCCCCCCGCCAGGGCGCGTCTCCGGCCAGGAGCCCGGCTCCGGCATAGCCGATTTCGAGATGGGAATGTCCGGGGGCGCGGATGCTGCGGATATGGTCGGCGGCCATTCCCCGTTCGAGCAGGCGCGTGCGACACCCCTCGGCGCGTTCGTTGGTGGCATGCGAGCCCTCGGCGGGAGCAAGGATGGCAACGCGGGAGCAGCCGCTATCACGGAGGTAGTCGGCGGCGGAAGCACCGGCGCGGGTGTTGTCGATGCCGATGAAGGCCCCCGGGGCATCCGGGGGGGCATAGGGGTTGCGCCGGCAGGCGAAGATCATGGGCTCGCCGCGGGCAACGAATTCCGCGAGACCTGGGCTTGGAAGATTGGTAACGAGCACGTAGCCTTCCACCGCCTGCGCACGCATGGCGAGGAGATATTCGTCCTGCAGGTCAGGCCGGTCATGGGTGTCGCAGAGCACCATCACATAGCCGGCGTCGCGCAATGCCGCTTCGGTCGCCGAGGCGATGGTGGCCATCACCGGGTTGGCGAGTTCGGCGGTGAGCATCGCCACCAGACGTGAGCGCCCCCGCTTGAGTGCCAGGCCGATCTGATTGGGGCGGTATCCCAGCGCGTCGATGGCCCGGCGCACCCGCGCGACGGTGGCGGGCGAGGCGCGATGGATCTGGCCATTGACGATGCGCGAGACGGTGGAAATCGAAACTCCCGCAGCCTCGGCGATGGTGGCCATCGACACGGGGCCCGTGGGGGTATCGCGCGGGCGAAGGGGCAAGTCCCGGTCGTTTTCATGGGAGGGGGAGCGTGGCGGCATCCTGGTCTCGGTCTCTGCGTGCGCATCCGCGGCACCGGCCGGGACGGGGGGGTATGTTTGCGTCGCGCCACGAGGACTGTAAAGCGGACGGCGCGGGGCCCCAGGAGGATGGCAGGGCCGAAAAACGGATTGACGTATTGGCAATCGTTTGCCAAATTCGGTTTCCATAAAGGCATACGTTTGCCAATCGTCGATACACTCCCCTGAAGGAATGCGCCGACGGGCGGTGTGATGCCGGGCCGTTCTCCGGCGTCCATCGGGCAACGCCGGTTTGGGGAGAGTAATGTCCATGAAAATCCGAAACTTGCGCTGGTGGATCATCGGGTTGATCTGCCTGGGCACCATCATCAACTACCTGGCACGCAACTCGCTGAGCGTGCTGGCGCCGATCCTGACCAACGAGCTGCATTTCACCACCGCCCAGTATTCCTACGTGGTCGGGGCGTTCACGCTCGCCTATACGGTGATGCAGCCGGTCTGCGGCTATATCGTCGATCTTCTCGGGCTCAAGCTCGGCTTCGCGCTGTTCGCGCTAATCTGGTCGATCGCCGGCTGCCTGCACGGTTTTGCCAGTGGCTGGCTATCGCTTTCCTTCTTCCGCGGCCTGCTCGGCCTGAGCGAGGCGGCGGCCATTCCCTCCGGCATTAAGGCGGTGGGCGAGTGGTTCCCCGATCGCGAGCGTTCGATCGCGGTGGGCTGGTTCAATGCCGGAACCTCTCTCGGCGCCATGCTCGCGCCTCCGCTGGTGATCTTCCTGCATGTTCGCTTCGGCTGGCAGGCGGCCTTCGTGGTCACCGGCATGCTCGGCTTCGTCTTCTCGGCGCTGTGGTTCTTCTTCTACCACTCGCCCGCCGAGCATCCCGCCATCACCGAATCGGAAAAGAAGCTGATCCTCTCCGATCGCAAGACCCAGCCGAGCGGCGAGACCATCGAGCGGCCGCGTCTGGGGCAGATCCTCTCCAGCAGGCGTTTCTGGGGCGTAGCGATCCCGCGCTTCCTTGCCGAGCCGGCATGGGCGACCTTCAGCTTCTGGATTCCGCTCTATCTTGCCACCGTGCGCGGCATGGACATCAAGCAGATCGCCATGTTCGCCTGGCTGCCGTTCCTGACGGCCGACCTCGGCGGCATCCTCGGCGGCTACATCTCGCCGTTCTTCATCAAGCACTTCCACATGCGCGTGGTGAACTCGCGCCTCGCCGGCGTTTGCGTGGGCGCGGTCTGCATGATCGGGCCGGGCTGCATCGGGCTGGCCTCCAGCGTCTATGTCGCGATCGCCCTGTTCTGCCTGGGCGGCTTTGCCCACCAGATGATTTCCGCGCTGATCAACTGCGTCTCGGCCGACGTGTTCAACACCAACGAGGTCGCCACCGCCAACGGCTTCACCGGCATGGCGGCCTGGATCGCCAGCTTCATGTTCTCGCTGGTGATCGGGCAGCTCGCCACCACCATCGGCTACAATCCGCTGTTCGTCTGCCTGACCGTTTTCGACTTGATCGGTGCGACCGTCGCCGTCTCGCTGTTGCGTGATCGCGGCGTCGCCTGAAGTCCTGGAGATCGCCATGTCCGCCTCCCTTCTTCCCCGTTTCGCTATCGCAGAGAACGACGGCCATTGCCTGACGCTGCGTTCCCCGGAAGGCCACGTCGCCCGTCTCTTCGTGCTTGAGGAGGATATCCTGCGCTTTCTCGTGCTGCCCGGGGGGACGCTGCGCCAGCCGCGCTCCTGGGCCGTGGCACCGGGAGCGGAGGATGTGCCGGCGGACGGACGCGACCGCTTCGATCTCTCCGGATTCTCCTGCCCCTGCTTCGAGATTTCCGAGGCGGGGGAGGAGGTCACGGTGGCCACTCCGCGGCTGCGGGTAACGATCGCGCTGGAGGGGCTGTTCTGCCGCTGGGAGAGCCGCATCGGCGGGACGTGGCGCGAAGTCGCCGCCGACCGCCCCACCCAGGCCTACAACTTCGGCACCTGGGGCAACCACGTCTTCCACTACCTGCGCCACGATGCCGACGAGATGTACTTCGGCCTCGGCGAACGGGCGGGTGAGGCCGATCGCGCCGGCAAGTCGTACCGGATGTGCAATCTCGACGCCATGGGCTATTCGGCGCGCACCACCGATCCGCTCTACAAGCACATCCCCTTCTACCTGGTGTGGAAGAAGAACACGAAGTCCACGGCTGGATTTTTCTATGACACTCTGGCCGACTGCACCTTCGACATGGGCCGCGAGCTCGACAACTACCACGGCCACTATCGCACCTTCGAGGCGGAGGCCGGCGATCTCGACCTCTACGTGCTCGCCGGAGAGACCCCCGCGGAGATCGCCCGCCGCTTTACCTGGCTGACCGGGCGCCCGGCGATGATGCCGAAGTGGAGCCTCGGCTACTCCGGCTCCACCATGAGCTACACCGATGCCCCCGACGCCGCCAAGCGAATGGGGGAGTTCCTCGACAAGTGCGCGGAGCACGACATCCTGTGCTCCTCCTTCCATTTATCCTCGGGCTACACCTCGATCGGTGAAAATCGTTACGTCTTCAACTGGAACCGCGACAAGTTCCCCGACCCGGCGGCCTTCGCGCACTCCTATCTCGATCACGGCGTGCGGCTGATCGCCAACATCAAGCCGTGCCTGCTGCACGACCACCCGCGCTACGCCGAGGCGGCGCAGGCCGGGCTGTTCGTGTGCGGCTCCGATGGCACGCCCGAGAAGGTGCAGTTCTGGGGATCGTGGGGCTCCTATCTCGACTTCACCAACCCCGCGACCCTCGCGTGGTGGAAGGCACGGGTGACGGACGCGCTGCTCGAGGTCGGCATCGCCGCGACCTGGAACGACAACAACGAGTTCGAGATCTGGAATCCCGAAGCGCGTATCTGTGGATTCGGTCACGGTGGCCACGCGCGGGAAAGTCGCACCCTGCACACGCTGCAAATGATCCGCGCCTCGCGCGAGGCGCAGCTGGACTTTGCCCCGCAGACGCGACCTTTCCTGGTCTCGCGCGCCGGCGCGGTGGGGATGCAGCGCTACGTGCAGACCTGGTCGGGCGACAACTACACCAGCTGGGAGACACTGAAATACAACGTGCGCATGGGCACCGGGCTGGCCATGTGCGGAATCTCCAATCTTGGCCACGACATCGGCGGCTTTGCCGGTCCGACGCCGGGACCTGAGCTGCTGGTGCGCTGGGTGGGATTCGGCATCTTCCTGCCGCGCTTCTCGATCCATTCCTGGAACGATGACGCCACTGTCAACGAACCCTGGATGTATCCCGAGGTGACGCCGGCGATCGCCAAGCTCATCCGCTTCCGGGCCCGCCTGGTGCCGCATCTCTATGACCTGATGTGGCGCTCGCATGCCGGCTTCGAACCGATGGTGCGGCCCACCTACTACGAATTTCCCGATGATGCGCGCTGCTTCGCCGAGAACGACGAGATGATGCTGGGAGCGAACCTGCTGGTGGCGCCGGTCGTCGAGCCGGGCGTGGCGGAACGGCGGGTCTATCTGCCGGCCGGGGTGGACTGGTACGACTACTGGAGCGGGGCGCGTTTCGCCGGCGGGACGGAGGCGGTGCTGGCCGCCCCGTGGGACCGCCCGCCGGTGCTTGCCCGAGCCGGCTCGGCGGTGGCGCTCAACCTGGCCGAGCAGCACTTCAACAAGCCCGCCGATACGCGCGGCTTCGACCTCTTCCCCCCGACCGGCGCTGGGAACTTCCTCGCCACCTGCTACGAGGACGACGGCGAGAGCGAGGCCTTCCGCGGGGGCCATTACGGCTCCTGGATGCTGAACGTGGCCGCCACGGAGAGGGAAATCACCGTCACCCTCGGCTGGCAGGGGGCCTGGAAGCGCCCGACCAACACGCTGGTGCTGCGCCTGCCGGCGCAGGAATGGCGCCGCCTCGTCGTGCACGGCGGGCACGTGCTGGGCACAAGCGTGCAGGGCTCCCGGCGCATCGTCTCGGTGGCGCTGGACTGAGAGCCGCACCGGCAAGCAGGGGATGCGTTCTTCGTTCGGGAAGGAGAACCAGGAAGGTCCGTTTTCGCTTCTTGTTCCGGAAAGCGAAAAGAAGCCTTCCTTCCCCGACGTCGAAATCAGCGCGACAGGCGGTCAGTCCGCGCCTCCCGGCCGCCAGGGGATATCGGCCCCGGCGTTGAGGGTGCGGGAGAGAACGAAAAGGGCATCGGACGCCCGGTTGAGATAGCGCACCAGGCTGGGGTTGAGCGTCTCCTGGTGCGCCAGGGCGACGACGCGGCGTTCGGCGCGGCGCAGGATGGTGCGGGCCATGTGCGCCTGGGCGGCCGCCGGCGTGCCGCCGGGCAGGATGAAGCTGGACAGGGGCGGCTGGGAGGCGCGCAGGGCCTCGGTCTCGGCTTCCAGCCGGGCGAGGGGGGCATCGGTCAGGCGCAGCCTGGGGCGCCCCCCCTCTTCCGCGGAGAGGGGCACGCAGAGGTCGGCGCCGAGATCGAACAGGTCGTTCTGCATGCGCGCGACAAGGGCTTCGGCCTGGCTCTTTCCGTCCAGCTGGGCGCGCAGCACACCAAGGGCGGCGTTGGCTTCGTCCACCGCACCGATCGCCTCGATGCGCGGGGCGTCCTTGGGCACACGGGTGCCCTCGCCGAGCGAGGTCTCCCCGCCGTCGCCGCCGCGAGTGGTGATCCGGTCGAGGCGCACCATGGGTTACCCTTTCAGTTCAACGAGAAAGTGAGGGAGAGGTCGAAGATCGACTCCACCGCCTGTCCGTCCCGCACGGCCGGGGTGAAGCGCCAGCGGGCGACGGCCTCGCGCGCCGCGGAATCGAGGCGCGCGTAGCCGGAGGAGGTCAGGATCTCGGTGGAGCGGACCCGCCCGTCGGGGCCGATATGCATGCGCACCACGACGGTGCCCTGCTCGCCCAGATCGGCGGACAGGCGCGGATAGACCGGCGGCCGATTGCCCTCCGCGCCCTGCGCAGGACGAACGCGCCCTTCCAGGCCGGAGGCTCCGGCGAGACCGCCGGAAAGGGGCACGTTCTGCTGCCAGATCTTGGGG
>CALNAL010000147.1 GCA_937874445.1 uncultured Acetobacteraceae bacterium
GATCAACACTATATCGGCATGCCTCGGACTGCCGCAATACTGGCAACCCAACCGTTCGACGTCGTAGCGCGGGATCAACGCGGCGGTTGCCATCTCGACATCGCAGCCGTTGCAGGACCCGGCATTGATCCGGTAGATCCATGGGGATTTGATCGCGATGGTCTTGAGTTTCGTCAGCAAGCTCATTGTCTGTTCCCTCACATCGCCAGCACGGCGGCCAGGCTCGCGGCTGCGAGCAATGAAGGCCAGGTCAACAGGAAGCCGAATGCCTGGTCGATACGCATCCGTCCAGCCGACAGACGCACCACCGTCACCGAAAGCAGCGCGAGGATGACGACTTCGACGAGCCAACCGGCGATTCCGGCCAGTCCGGAAAACGGCAATGGCATGAACAACGCAATCCCAAGACCCAGCACGACCACAGTCTTGAGCGCAGACATCATCTTGAAAAGACCCAGATCTGGCCCGGAGTATTCGAGCAGTGGTCCCTCCAGAACCTCAGTCTCGGCCTCAGGGATGTCAAAGGGGACAATCCCGAGATTGGCTGGCAGGAACAACAGGAAAGCGACAACAGCAGGCCACATCAACGGGTCGAACAGGTTGGCACCGTGAAGGCGCTGCCAGGCAACGATATCAGCGAGCGAAAAATCCACCCAATGGCCCTGTGCCATCCCCGTGCGGAGTGCAACCGTGGCGGCGATCA
The DNA here is from genome assembly GCA_937874445.1 of uncultured Acetobacteraceae bacterium. Lineage (GTDB taxonomy): Bacteria > Pseudomonadota > Alphaproteobacteria > Acetobacterales > Acetobacteraceae > Rhodovastum. The sequence continues at coordinate 704 of CALNAL010000147.1, forward strand.
GCACCAGCGGAGCTTCATAGGCCAGCATCAACACCATTTCGCGGGAAAATCCGATGGCCCCAAAGGGAGAGCCGGAAGCCGAACCTGCGAGCATAAGCACGATGCCCGGGACCATCAGAAGATAGAGCAGAACTAGCAAATTCCCGAGCTGCGGGGCTGGTTGATAGCAGCCGCTAATCGGCACGAGAACGACCGCGCACAACAACACCACAACGCCGATCAGCGGAGCACCAAAGAAAACCCCCTCGCACGCCGCAGTGGGAACAGTGCGCTGCTTGAAACCCAGCTTCACCAGGTCAAAGAATGGTTGCAGCAAGGGCGGTCCTACCCTGCCCTGCAGTCGCGCGGCAACCCGGCGGTCAATCCCCTTAAGCCCAAAACCCAACGCTAAGGCAAACACCCCACCCGGAAAAACCAACACGGAAAACAGGATGGCGAGAGAGGATGTCATGATCACAGTTCCTTCAGGCGCTGCGCCGCGACAGTTGGCGATTCAAACAATCCTTCCGCCCCTAGGCGCATCGCGTCGGAGGGAATGTCCCCCACACCGCAGCTGTGAATTCCGCCGCGCTGCACGCCGCGTCCGAGCCGCTGCCAGGGCAGCAGCAATAGCAAGAGAAGGGCAAGCACGACGGCGAGCAGGGTCGGATTCCAACCGGCGTCGAGCGCACCAGGCAGCGGTCCGGTCAAGCTGGCCTCAATCGGCTTCAGCCCTAACTCGGCCTCGATAGTAGCAATCGGCACCAGCAGCAGGCCGGGAAATAGACCGGAGATCACACTTGCTCCAGTGAGAATACCCATTGGTACCAGCATCGCGTAGGGAGCCTCGCTGGCAGCGAGTGCCTTCTCCGTCGGCGCTCCCATGAAGGCCGCATAGGCAAATTTCAAAATGGCTGCGAGCGTGAACAGGCTCGCCACCATCGCAGCCGAACCAAGCACCCAGTGACCGGACTGGAATGCTGCTTCAAAGATGATCCACTTCGAGACAAAACCATTCAGCGGCGGTACGCCAGAGAGTGATAGGCCAGCGAAGAGAAAGAAGCCGAAGGTAATCGGCATGCGCTTGCCCAAGCCGCCCAACTCGTCGAGCATCGTCGCGTGGGTAGCCAGCATGACCGCTCCAGCCGCAAGGAACAGCGTGTCCTTAAGCAGCATGTGATTAACCAAATGCAACAGTCCGCCCGCCACCCCGAGCGAAGTCCCGAATGAGAGCGCCATCAACACATAGCCAAGCTGGCAGACCGTCGAGTAGATCAGCAGCAGCTTGATGCCGTTCTGCAACATCGCCATCACGCCTGCATAGACGATGGTGATGCCGGCGATCACAGAGATCACCTCAAGGAACAGCGGCTGGTCAGCAACGCTACCACCAAGGCGAACGAACAGGGTTGTGCCGCCAAACGCCACAAAAAACTTCAGCACGCCCCATGGCCCACTCTTGAGCAATACTGCGGAGATGTAGCCGGAAACCGGGGTCGGTGCGACGGCGGGATGCATCTGGTAGTCGATCCGCAGTGGCAGCATCGCCGCCTTCATCAACAGGCCCAGGAAGATCGGCACCAGCGTGCCGGCAAGTGCGACGGTGGAAAGCCCCGGCAAAGCTGCTGCCACTGCGCCAAACGCGGTTGCCCCGGTGACGGCAGCCAGCATCGCAATGCCAAAAAACATGAAGGAAGCACCGACTGTATTGAAGAGGAAATACTTGAATGCCTCGCGCCTGGCCTCATCGGTTTCCTCATGCGCGATTGCCGCCCATAGTGCCCAACTGCTCATGAGTTCCCAGAAGGCGAAGAAGGTAAAGAGGTCGCGCGCCACCACCAAGCCGAGCAACCCGGCAATCATCACCATGAAGGCTGCATAAAAACGTCCCTGTGCATGACTATGGGAAAGATAGGCAGTGGAATGGAGCATGTTGAGCGCGCCCACCCCGGCGATCAGCAGACCGAATCCGAGCGAGAGAAGGTCAACGTGCCCTGCCTGTAGCGCCACCGCGACCACGGCCAATGCCAGAACAGCCACCGCCAGCCGTCCCGCCCAGGCCACCGAATGGCGCCCGACCAACAGAACTGCAACAGCGCCGAGCATGACCAAAGAGGCACTCGCAGGCCAGGCAGCAATGAGATTCGGCAGGAATGGGCTCGCCAATCCTCCCTGGGCTGCCAACTCCGCCCCGACCGGGGTAACCAGCCCGAGCAACCAGCCCGGAGCGACGCCAGCAACGATGACCACGGCAGCCAACATGCCATTGGCAACGCACATCGTTGCCGGCGCCTCTCGCATGCCCGAGGGGCCAGCGTACGGACGGTAGAACAGTGTTGCGACGACGCGAGTGTAATAGACCACGCCAATGATCCCGCCGAGCAGCAGCACCGCCGCAACCGGCCAATATCCAGCTTGCGCCGCCGCATAGATCATCAGGAATTTTGAGACGAATCCGCCAAAGGGTGGCAGTCCCATGATCGCGAAGGACGCAAGCGCATAACATCCGGCAGTGAAGGGCATCTTCCGCCCGAGGCCGGCAAAATCATCGATCTTCCTCAGGCCGACGCGAAGGACAAAAGCCCCAGCCGTGTAAAAAAGTAGCGTCTTCATCACTGCATGGTTGACTGCATGCAGCAATGCCCCGTCAACCGAGAGCGCGGTGCCAATGCCCAACACCGCCGCGATCTCTCCGATCTGTGCGATTGTCGAATAGGCCAGCATCCGCTTGAGCTGAGGTTCGAACAGAGCGCGAATTTCGCCATAGAGCAACGTGACACAGCCAAGCACAATCAGCGCGTCGGGCGGGGTCATGCCTGCCAGCGTGAAACGTGTCAGTGCCCCAAGGCCAAACACTCCGTAGAGGACATGCACGACACCGAACATGCCGGCCGCAGTCAGGATTGCCGAAAGCGGCCCGGAAACAGAGGACGGTGCCTCGGGGTGTGCGAGCGGCAACCATGCATGCACCGGCACCAGGCCAGCCTTCACGACGAATCCGGCCAGGAAGCACAGCGCCACAGTCGCACCGAGTAGCGCGGGGAAGCCGGGAGCGGCAGCAGCCACCACGGAAAAGGCAAATGACCCGACCTGTGCGTGCACGATCAGAATGCCGAAATGCATGATGTAGGCGCCGGCTGCGCACATCATGAAATAGACGAATCCGGCCCGTAGCGCGCGCGGTGTCTGATCGTGGATCACCAGGAAATAGGATGTCCACGTCATCAATTCCCAAAAGACGTAGAACCCGCCGAGTTCGCGCGCCGTGGTCAAGCCAAGCATCGAGCCGATCATCAGGAAGGCGAAAAAATAGTAGCGGTTGACGTGCTCGCCATGCGCCATGTAGCCGATTGAATAGACCGTCATGGCGGCGAAGATGCCGGCGAACAGCACCGCGAAGAGATGCGCGGCAGGGTCGGCTGGACCGGCAAGACACGCCAACCCGAGTGTGACAAGCGCCAGCAGAACGGCCAGCACGTCACGGGCCCGAGCATTGAAACGACCAATCACAAACAGCGCGAAACCACCGATATAAGGCACCAGCACCAGAGCGGGCCAAGGCGCATCGAATTCCGGAACGCTGCCACCCGTCGCTCCGAAAACGGCAGATAAATACTCGGCGGTTGCACGAATCGGCTCCGGCCACAGGCAGATCAACGCCGTCAGCGCCGCAAGCAGGAGGGAAAGCGTCTGGGCTCCCCGTGGCGGCTCCTGGAGCCGCACCGGGCCTGCCTTCCGCTCGAAGCAGACCCTCTGCACAACCACAAGATAATAGGCCGAGGCAATAATGCTGGCGAGTGTTCCGACCGCGGCCAGCGCCCAATGCCCCTGCTCGATCGCCGCATAGAGAATCAGGAATTTCGAGTACGAGCCCTTGAACGGTGACAGTCCGGCCACCGAGAACATGCCGAAGCCGAACAGTGTCGCGACCAGGGGCATGCGCTCCGCGGAGCCGGCCAGATCATCGAGGCGAACCGAGGCGTTGCGGCGGATCAGATACCAGCCTGCGACCACGACCAGGCCACGCATCACCACCTGGTAGCCGATGTGCATCAGCGCGCCGGTATCGCCGGCAGCTCCGCCCAGCCCGAACCCCATCAACACGTAGCCGATCTCGGCAACCGTCGAAACCAAGACGACGCGGATCAGGTTTGGCAGGCTCAGCAGGGCTGCAGTTTCGCCAAACAGGAGCAGAATCGCTCCTGCCCATGCCCACGCCATCGGATTGACTATGCCGGTCGCCATCATCGGGTCTCGCCTCCTCCAGCCGCAATTCGGATTGCGTTGCGGCCAATCTAGGCGAACCTGTCCGGGCGGCTGTCGGCCAGCCGACAAAACGACAACGCCACCTGTCCCCCAGCCGACATTCCGCAGAAATGGGAAAAGCTAGGATCGGGAAGATAAGGAAAGCGCGGATGCACGAACTGTCAGTCGTCGAAGGGATGGTGCACATTCTCACCCGCACGGCTCGGGAGAACGCACTCAAGCGCATTGTCGCGGTGCGCCTCAAGCTCGGCCGTCTCCGCGGGTTCGACCCGCGCCAGATTGTCCTGTGTTTCGAGATGCTGAGCGAGGGAACACGTGCACAAGGAGCTCGACTCGAGATCAACGTGGTCCCGCCCCGGTGCCACTGTCGCAGCTGCGGGCGGATCTGGGAGCCCGATGGATTCTTGCTAACCTGTCCGACCTGTGGCGAAAACAATGCCGAGATCGAGGGGGGGCGTGAGCTTTACATCGAAAATGTCGAAGGAGAACCAGGAAGCGGCTGAACCTTTCACCCCCCAGTGTCCGGAAAAGATGCCCCGTGGTCTAATCGTCGGAAGCAGCGGGGAAGTGTTACCCCCGGGACGGCGCTCCAACCAGCACCCACACAACAATATTCACTCTCTACCCACAAACCATAATAAAAATTTCATACTAATACACAAAACAAAATAATTATTAATTAATATTAAAATATTTCTAGCATAATTTACATCAACCGTAATCAAAGCAGCACGCGGCACGGGCCATGCGGTTCGGGCGGACGCTCCCCAGCGGTTCCCCATAGGTGATGGGGCGGCCGGCGACGACAGGCGACATCCGGAAGGCCTCACCAGGAACACTCACTGAAATCAGCAGGCCTCTGGTCTTGCGGGCGAAGTCGTCCATGCCGAAGGAAACCAGCGGATCCCCTGCCCAAACCCACTGTCCTGCCGACACATGTGGCACGAAGCGGTCACCTCCCAGGCAATGTTGCGAGATACCACCCCCGATCAGCAATTCCGCCCCATTTGCCAAAGTCATCGTCAAATCGAGTCGGTCGTGATGCATCCGCGTGACAACACCATCGCAGGGCGCCCTGAGCGTCTGATCCACCGGTTCGATAATCAAACCGGCATCCAGCCTCCATGATTTCCAATTAAAGTATGGCATATCGGTTTCCTCGACCAGCCATCCGGCCAGCGGCGCGGTCAGAGAAATACTCTGCCCCATTCCCAGCAGGTCACGGACTTGGAATCTCCGCATCGCACGGCTCCTTTTCGGGCGGGCCACTGCCCGTCGTCGATGATGATTCCTCTCGCCCTCCCATTCGTCCAATGGTATAAAATCAATGCGACGATAACTTTTGGTTATTACGATGGACTTTCGTGCTTTGCGATCTTTTGTCGTACTGGCCAACCAGCTGCATTTCGGCCGGGCCGCTGATCTATTGCATTTGAGCCAGCCGGCGCTCAGCAAGCAGATCCGCAAGCTGGAAGAGGAAATCGGCGCTCCCCTGTTTTATCGTGACCCGGCAGGAACATCCCTGTCAGCGGCCGGCGCGGTTCTTGCCAGGGACGCCGGCGATCTTCTGACCCGCTGCGGCGAAGCGCTTCTGCGTGCGCAACGCGCCGGACGCGGTGAAATCGGCACGTTGAATATTGGTTTTGGAATAGCAACATATGAGCTGGTTCCACGGATCATCGTGCGATTCCGAGCGCGCTATCCCGAAATCCATGTCTCTCTCCGGGACATGCCATCCGCCGAGCAGATCGAGGACCTGCGCGGTGGGCGTCTGGACGTCGGCTTTATCCGCCTGCCGGCTCCCCATGATCTTGCTGCCCATCCAGCAACCACCGACAGGCTGATCCTCGCCCTGCCATCAACGACGCGTGGCGTCAGAACCGTGGCCGATCTGCAAGGTCAGCCATTCGTCCTTCTGAACCGGGAAAGGACTCAATCCGTCTTCGATCAAGTGATGGCGGTATGCGCCGCCTTCCGTGTCACTCCCTCCATTGCGCAAGAGGTGGCGGAATTTCCGACCGCCTTGGCCCTGGTCGCGTCAGGAGTTGGCGTCTCCCTGGTGCCGCGCTCGGCCAGGCGAGACGATCTGCCGATCATTTATCAAGAAATCGCCCACCCCGCTGCCGTTTGGTCCGTGGGAGCAGTCTGGCGTCCGGCGGCGGAGGAACGCATCGTGACCAATTTTCTTGCCTGTCTCGAAGAAGAATTGCGGACAGGGAATTCCGCTCCCTCCGCACATGTCGGCTCAAGACCTCGCTGACAGCCACCCGCGGCACATGCGTTGCCGCAGCAGGCCCGGCGCCGTGAAGCCGCTGCCCGCTATGGCCTCAACGCCAATGGCCTGCCGGAGGCGCCGGAACCGCGCTCGACAGCGGTGCTGGGACACACGCGCTCCCCGGCATCTCCATCATGCGGGGCCGCGATCTTGCCGGCTCGCCATCGAGTCACGTCTCGATATTGGCTCTGGTGCTGAAGGCGACGTAATTGGGGTTATTGATGGAGACCGTGAACTCGATAGGCTGGGCCTGCATGGTGTGAACCAGGATCCGCAACGCCAGAGCGGCCGAACCAGGAGGCATATCCAGATGGCGTGCCTCGGTCTCATCGATATAGGCGATCGAAATGGTCCGCTCGGCGTTGATCGTCTCGTAACCGTATCTGTCACGCAGGGTCGCATAGAGCGATTGCCCCGCCACCAGATCGTCGGCGGCGAGCCCCGGCAGCAAATGGGCTGCCAGATAGGAGGTTTCCAGGCAGAAGGGCGTGGCGTCGATGCTCCACACCCGACGCAGCAGAATGACTTCGTCCTCCTCGGAGAGCCCCAACTTGCCGGCGATGTGCGTTCCGGGAACCCGAGTGATCTCGAAGTGCAGCAGTCGGTTGGAAGGCGTGCCACCGAGTCCGGCAATGACACGGTCCACTCCGACCGAACGCGCCCCTTCGAGGGGGCGCGTCATGCGAGGAGGCGCAACGCGAGTGCCCCCGGTGCCGTTCCCCTCCAGCAGGCCGGTGGCGATCAGGTTGTTGACGGCGCGGCGCACCGTCAAGCGATTGACCGACAGCAGATCCGCAAGATCCCGCTCGGAAGGCAGGCGGTCCCCCGAGGAATAACCCGACGAGGCGAGCAGCTTGCGGATGTATTCCTCGACCTTCTGGTAGCGCAGCATGAATTGGCCCACGGAAATATGGGGTTGGGCGTGTCGGGCCGTGCCCGTCCCGTCAAGTGTCGTAATTCTGCGGTAAGCGCGGGCGGTGTCAAGCGACCCCCACGATAATCTCCGAAAAAGATGCTTGATGTGTGGAGTAAAATCTGGGCTAATCCAATTCATCGTTGAAACATGATCCCCCATCAAATGGGGGATGGAGAGGGGTATGCGTCTGCTGGGTGTCGGAGATAACACCGTCGATGTGTATCTCGACCGTGCCATGATGTTCCCTGGCGGCAATGCGGTGAATGTAGCGGCCCAGGCGGCGCGAGCCGGGGAGCAGGCGGCCTACCTCGGCTGCGTGGGAACCGATCCCTATGGCGACCTTCTGGTACGGGCCCTGACCGCAGAAGGCGTGGATCTCTCCCACTGCCGTCGTGCCTTCGGCGAGAACGCCAGGGCCGTTGTCGAGCATCGTGACGGAGACCGCATCTTCCGCGGCTCGCGACGGGGGGTGCGCGCAGATTTCCATCTGCTTGCCGGCGATTTCGCCTGGATGGGCGGGTTCGACGTCGTGCATACTTCCGTCCACAGCGATCTCGACGGCGAGGTGCCGGCGCTGGCTGCGGCGGCACGTCTGCTGTCCTATGATTTTTCCAATCGCTGGAATGCCGGGCAACGGGCTGCGCTGGCACGGCATGTCGGGGTGGCCTTCGTTTCCTGTCCCGGACGAAGCGAGCCGGAGTGCCTCGCCGAGATGCACGCCTGGACCGAGGCAGGCGCCCGCACCGTGGTGCTGACCCGTGGCCCCCAGGGGGCGCTCGCGCTGGATCGTTACGGCACGCTCCATCGTCAACCCATCGTGCCGGTCGAAGTGGTCGACACGCTGGGGGCCGGAGATGCCTTCATCGCTGGATTTCTGGTGACCTATGCCAGGAGCAGCGACATCGTCGCGGCCCTGGCCAGGGGAGCCGAAACGGGAGCCGCCGCCTGCCGGGAGCTTGGTGGTTTCGGTTACGGAACATCCTTCCAAGAGACACATCACGAAGCAACGCCCCCACGCGGGCGTGGAGAAGGGAACGCAACATGAATCCTGACGTCGAGCAAAGCGTGCAGGCTGCACTGGCCGGCCTGCGGGCACGTCCGGAAGTGCACAGCCTCTTCCTGGTCGCCTGCGGGGGCTCGTTCTCGCAGATGCACGTGGCCAAATATGCCGTTGACCGCGAGGCCCGCTCGCTGGTCGCCGACAGCTATACCTCCGCCGAATTCGTGATGCGTGACCTGCCGCGTCTCGGGGCCGGTGCGGCGGCGATCTTCTGCTCCTCTTCGGGCAACACCCCCGAGACAGTGGCGGCGGCACAGTTCGCCCGCGCGCACGGGGCCTATACGATCGGCCTCACGACCAAGCCGCAATCCCCCCTGGCCCAGGCGGTGGATTGCGCGATCGGCTATGAATCCCAGCCCGCTCTGGGCAGTGGCGATGCGGTCGCGGCGATTCTGCTGCGTCTCGTGTTCGGCCTGCTGCGTGACCGCGAGGGCAACACCCGCTACGAGCCGCTGATGCGCAGCCTGCCCTGCCTGCCCGAGCTGGTCGAACGCGCCCAGGCCGTCGTGGCGCCGGCGGCTCGGCGCTGGGCCGAGGAAAACAAGCGTGCGCCTGTCATCTACACGCTCTCCAGCGGGCCGAACTACGGGGTGATGTATTCCTTCTCCCTGTGCCTGCTGCAGGAAATGCAGTGGATCCACTCGCAGCCGATCCACGCGGGTGAGTATTTCCACGGCCCCTTCGAAATCACCGACTTCGACGTGCCTTTCCTGGCCGTGCAGGGCCTCGGCCCCTGCCGCAAGATGGACACGCGGGCGATCACCTTCGCAAAGAAGTTCTCGCGCCGGGTCGAGGTGATCGATCTCGAAGCGCTCGACCTTTCCGGAATCGTTCCGGAAATGCGCGACTTCATGCAGCCGCTGGTGCTGCTGCCGGTGGTGCGCACCTATGCGATGCACTTGGCAGAAGACCGCGGCCACCCGCTGACGGTGCGCCGTTACATGTGGAAGATGGACTACTGAGAGACGAGCCGCCTTCCAGAGAGGGCGAAGCGACGAAAGGACGCGAGGACATGGGCTGGATCGTCGGTGTCGATGTCGGCGGCACGTTCACGGACTTCTTCGCCTTCGAGGAGGGAGGCGGCCAGGTGCGTACCTGGAAGCGTCCCTCCACCCCCTCCAATCCAGCGGAGGCGATCATCGATGGGCTGCGCGAAATGTCGGCGGCGCACGGCATCCCGCTGCCTGAGGTGGGGCGTCTCTGCCACGGCTCGACAGTGGCCACCAATGCATTGATCCAGCGGCGTGGCGCGCCGGTGGCGATGGTCACCACCAAGGGCTTCCGCGACGTCATCGAGATCGGCCGGCAGACCCGCCCGGCGATCTACGACCTCTGGAAGGACCAGCCGGCGCCGCTGGTGCCCGGACGCCGACGCTTCGAACTCGACGAGCGCATCATGGCCGACGGCAGCGAACGCCGGCCGATCCATGCGACCGCGCTTGCGGAAGTGATCGATGAGGTGCGCCACTCCGGAGCCTCCGCCGTTGCGGTCTGCCTGCTGTTTTCCTACCTGAGCCCCGATCACGAACGCCAGGTTGGAGAGGCGCTGCATAAAGCCCTGCCAGATGTGGCTATCTCGCTTTCCTCTGCGGTGCAGCCCGAGTTCCGTGAATTCGAACGATTCACCACCACCGTGGTCAACGCCTATCTGCAGCCCGTGCTCGACGACTACATCGCCTCGCTGCGCCATCGCGTGGATGAAGTCGTCCCCGGGGCCGTTGTCGGCATCAACCAGTCGAGTGGCGGGTTGATGTCGCTGGAAACGGCGCGGGCCTTTCCGGTGCGCATGGCGCTGTCCGGGCCGGCCGCCGGTGTGGTTGCCGTGATCGAGATTCTCCGCCGCGCCGAACGCCCCGATGCCATCACCCTCGACATCGGCGGCACCAGTGCCGATGTCGCGCTGATCCAGGATTGCGCGACCGAACTGACGCACGGCCGTGATGTCGACGGCTTTCCCATCCGCCTGCCGATGATCGACATCACCACGGTTGGAGCAGGAGGCGGATCAATCGCCTGGTTCGACATCGACGGCCTGTTCAAGGTCGGCCCGCAGAGCGCGGGGGCGGTGCCAGGACCGGCCTGCTATTGCAAGGGTGGCACCTTGCCCGCGGTCTCCGACGCCAACCTCGTGCTCGGCCGCCTGCCGGAAAAGCTGCTCAATGGTGCGATGACACTCGATCGTGGGCGTGCCGAGGCGGCGCTGCATACTGTGGCCGATCCGATGGGCAAGTCGCTTGAGGAGACCGCTCTCGGCATCCTTGAGATCATGACCGGCAACATGGTGCGCGCCATCCGCAACGTCTCGGTCGAACGTGGCCACGATCCGCGGCGCTTCACGCTGGTGGCCTTCGGCGGGGCCGGCGGATTGCATGCACATGACGTCGCCGCCGCGCTGGGCATGGCGGAGGTATTGATCCCGCCGGCTCCCGGCATCCTCTGCGCCCAGGGCCTGACCGATGCCGAGTTGCAGGAGAGCTTCGTCCTGAGCCGCGTCTTCCCCTGCTCGAAAGAAACCGAGCCCGTGCTGCGCGAGCACTTGGCCGGGCTTGGCCGCGAGGCACGGGCGTGGTTTGCCGCCGAGCGGGCCCCCACGGTCGCACGCCGCATCGAGTACTTGCTCGACATGCGCTTCTTCGGCCAGAACTACGAACTTTCTGTTCCTGTTGGTGACGGCGGGGAATCGAGCGACGAGATCGCGCCCCTTGAGACGATCCTCTCGCGTTTCTTCGCCGCCCACGAGCGATCCTACGGCTTTGCAGACCGCGCGGCCCCGGTGGAAATCGTCAACTGCCGTGCGACCGCCCACGCTGCCCTCGGTGCCCCGAGGCCGACGCGGGCCGCCGACCTCGCAGAGCAGACCCCGACGCCCTCCGGCTCGCGGCAGGTCTGTTTCGATATCGATGCAATCCACGAAACTCCCGCTTTCCGCCGCGACAAATTGCGGCCAGGCGATGTCATCACCGGTCCGGCCGTGATCGACCAGATGGACGCCACGACGGTGATTTTCCCCGGCGACATCGCCCGCGTTGACGCCTTTGGCAATCTGCTGGTCAAGATCGGACATTCCCATGACTGATCCTGCGGTCCACGATCCCATCACCCTGGAGATCCTCTCCAACGCGCTGCGTTCTGTCGCGGACGAAACCTTCACGGCGCTCCAGAAGAGCGCGTACTCCACCAACATCAAAGAGCGTGCCGACCATTCCACCGCGCTGTTCGATGCGAAGGGGCAGCTCATGGTGCAGTCGCAGCGTTCGCTGCCGGTGCACGTGGGGGCGGTCACCGGGGTCGTCGGCAAGCTGCTCGAAAAATTCGGTCACGATCTGCACGAGGGTGACATCTTCGTCGCCAACGATCCCTACGCGGCCTCGGCGACCCATCTCCCCGACATCTGCGCGGTGACCCCCGTCTATAACCACGGCCGCCTGGTAGGATTTTCCGGCTGCACCGCCCACCATGCCGACATTGGCGGAGCGAATGTGGGTGGTTCCTCCTCGGGGCTGAGCGAGATCTACCAGGAGGGATTCCGGATTCCCCTGGTGCGGCTGTTTTCCCGCGGCGAGCTCGACCGCGATCTTTTCGAGATGATGCTGCTCAACGTGCGCGGCCCCGAGCTGCGACGTGGCGACTACAACGCGCAGTTTGCCGCCATCGCTCTCGGCGCGAAGCGGATGCGCGAGATTTGCGACCGTTTCGGTGCCGACTACATGG
>CALNAL010000148.1 GCA_937874445.1 uncultured Acetobacteraceae bacterium
GGCCGGGGGAGGGAGCGACCGGCTCGGCCAGGCCGCCCGCGGGCTGGCTCTCGCCGATGCGGATGTCCACGCGGCGGACGTGACGGTTTTCAGCCTGCCAGAGGACGTTGAGGCGGTCGCCATAGTGGCTGCGCACCCAGTCGCGCAGGAAGCGGGTGGGCAGGCGGACGGTGACTTCCTCGCCGTCGAACCCGCCGAACGTCATCTGGCGCAGCCAGGTGCGGTATTCGACGTCGCCGACCTCGGAATGCAGACGTCCGCGAACGCGAGCCCACTGGGCTTCCCATCCCGGGGCCCCGGTGACCATGGTTCCCACATCCGCAGGACCGGTGGCCGCGGTGGCCGTTTCATCCATGGAGCGCTGCCCGGTCATGACGGAAGCAATCCTGCTGATGTTGGCCTGCTGACGTTGGCCTGCTGGTATTGGCACCGTTGGTCACCCCGATCTCCCCGGCGCACATGACCCCGCACCGCCGCGCCTGGCCGGCGCACGGAGGGGGGCGATCCCCGTATCCTGCCCCAAAAGGGACTGTAACGGGATACGACAAAACCCTGCAATTCGCAACCGCAAACCGCAAAGTCTAAGAATTGGGAAGTTAAGCCTGAATCCGGACGTGTATTGCGCCAATAATTCTACTTGAAATGCGCCCGTTGTTTAGGCGCATTTCAAGCATGGCGTGAACTGCGTCCGGCAGGAGCCTGATTCAGGCTCCGGCCAGCGCCTTGACGCGCGCCGACAGGCGCGAAACCTTGCGCGCCACCGTGTTGGAATGCGTGACGCCCTTGGTCACGGCACGCTGCATTTCGGGCTGCGCTGCCTTCAGCGCCTCGGCGGCGGCCGCCTTGTCCCCGGAGGCGATCGCCTCCTCGACCTTCTTGACGAAGGTCCGCATGCGCGACTTCCGCGCCTGGTTGCGCAGCATGTGGCGCTCGTTCTGGCGGATGCGCTTGCGCGCCGAAGCGGTGTTGGCCATGGACTCTCTACGTCAAAAGGCAGGTTGAAACAAAACGCCTCGTCCCGCCGGAATCACCCGGCAGGTGAGCGAGGGGGGTGTCTTAGGGGGCGGCGCCGGAGGAGTCAAGAAACGCCGGCCCCGCCGGTGCCCCCGCATGCCCGCCGCCCGCGGGCTGCATGCCCTCCGTTCCTGCTCATTTCTGCGTCCGCGCGCAGAAGAAGCTGCTGCGTCCCGCTTGGGAAATCCTTGCAATTCCGTGACATGCCGGCGGACCGGGGCAGCGCTCGCAGCGTTCCCCCTCGCGGCCGTAGACCTTCCACGCATGCTGAAAATAGCCAAGCTCCCCACTCGGCTTGACGTAATCGCGCAGGCTCGACCCCCCCGCCGCGATGGCCTCGGCCAGCACGGCGCGGATCGCCGCCACCAGCCGCGCCACCCCCGCCTTCCCGACATGCGCCGCCAGCCGCCGCGGGCTGATGCGCGCCCGGAAAAGCGCCTCGCACACGTAGATGTTGCCCAGGCCCGCCACCACCGTCTGGTCGAGCAGCACAGTCTTCACCGGGCTTTGCCGCCCCGCCAGCGCGGCGGCCAGCACCGCCGGCGTGAAGCCCGACTCCAGCGGCTCCGGCCCGAGCCCGGCGAGCAGCTCGTGGGAATCCTCGGCGGCGGTGTCCACCAGGTCCACCAGCCCGAAGCGGCGCGGGTCGATGAAAGCCACCCGCCAGTTCTCGTCGGTCAGCAGGCTGAGATGCTCGTGCGGCGCGGGCGGGCTGCCATCCTCCGGGGAGAGCAGAATCCGCCCGCTCATACCGAGATGCAACAATACGCTGCGTCCGGAGCCCAGGCGCATCAGCATGTATTTGGCGCGCCGGCGGAATCCTGCCACCTTCTGCCCGCTCAGCGCCTGCGCCAGGCCGGGCGGAAAGGGGCGTCGCAGGCCCTCCCGGCGCGTCACGGCGCGCAGGATGGTGCGCCCCTCCAGGCGGGCTTGCAGCCCGCGCATCACGGTTTCGACCTCAGGGAGTTCCGGCATGGCTCAGGCTCATATAAGCTGTCCCCCATGAGCGACAATCCACAGACGGAACGCACCATCGATTTCGGCTACCGCGAGGTGCCCTACGCGGAAAAGCGCACGCTGGTCCGCCAGGTGTTCGACAGCGTGGCCACCCGCTACGACCTGATGAACGACCTGATGTCGCTGGGCATCCATCGCGCCTGGAAGCACGAGTTCGTGGCGGCGCTGGACCCGCGCCCCCGCCGCACCCTGCTCGACCTCGCCGGCGGCACGGGCGACATCAGCTTCGGCTGGCTGCGCCGCGGCGGCGGGCCGGCGATTCTCTCCGACATCAACGCGGCCATGCTGGCGGTCGGGCGCGACCGGGCCATGGCCCGCGGCTTCGCGCGCAACCTCTCCTTCGCCGTCATCAACGGCGAGCAGATCCCGCTGCCCGACCGCAGCGTCGATACCGTCTCGATCTCCTTCGGCCTGCGCAACTGCACCGACAAGCCGGCGGTGATCGCCGAGGCGCGCCGCGTGCTCCGGCCCGGCGGGCGCTTCCTCTGCCTGGAGTTCTCGCGCCTGCGCATCACGCCGCTGGTGCCGCTCTATGACGTCTGGTCCTTCCAGGCTCTGCCGCGCATCGGCCGCGTCGTGGCGCATGACGCCGACAGCTACCAGTACCTCGCCGAGAGCATCCGCAAGATGCCCGACCAGGAGGAGCTGGCGGAGATGTTCCGCACCGCCGGCCTCTCGCGCGTCAGCGTGCGCAACCTCTCCGGCGGCATCGCCGCGATCCATACCGGCTGGCGGCTGTGATCCTCGCGGGCAAGCGCATCCTGCTGGTGGTCTCGGGAGGCATCGCCGCCTTCAAGACCCCGGAACTGGTGCGCGACCTGATCCGGGCCGGCGCCACGGTGCGCTGCGTGCTGACCGCGGGCGGGGCGGAGTTCGTCACCCCGCTCACCCTGCAGACCCTCACCGGGCGCAAGGTGCTCACCGACCTCTTCTCGCTCACCGACGAGAACGAGATCGGCCATATCCAGACCTCCCGCGAGGCCGATCTGGTGGTGGTGGCGCCGGCCACCGCCAACCTGCTGGCACGCATGGCCGCCGGCCTCGCCGACGACCTCGCCACCACCCTGCTGCTCGCCACCGACAAGCCCGTGCTGGTCGCCCCGGCGATGAACGTGCGCATGTGGGAACACCCCGCCACCCGCACCAATATGGCCACCCTGAAGGCGCGCGGCGTGCACGTGGTCGGCCCCGAGGTGGGGGTGATGGCCTGCCACGAGGTGGGGCCGGGGCGGATGTCCGAGCCCGCCGCCATCGTCGCGGCCATCCAGAGCCTGCTCGCCGCCGGCCCGCTTTCCGGCCGGCATGTCCTGGTCACCTCCGGCCCGACGCACGAGCCGATCGACCCGGTGCGCTATATCGCCAACCGCTCCTCCGGCCGGCAGGGCCACGCCGTCGCCGCCGCGCTGGCCGCGCTGGGCGCGCGAGTCACCCTGGTCAGCGGACCGGTCAGCCTGGCCGATCCGCCCGGCGTCACGACGGTCCACGTCGAGACGGCTCGCGAGATGCTCGCCGCCTGCCAGACCGCGCTGCCCGCCGATGCCGCCGTCTGCGCCGCCGCCGTGGCCGACTGGCGCACCGCCGAGGCGGCCCCCCTCAAGATGAAAAAACGCCCCGGCGCCGCACCCCCCACGCTGGAAATGGTGGCCAACCCCGACATCC
>CALNAL010000149.1 GCA_937874445.1 uncultured Acetobacteraceae bacterium
CGCCATCATGTTCCGTCGCACCCTGCTCGCGCTCGCCGCCACGGCCGCGCTGGCCGCCGGCCCGGCCCGGGCCGCCGAGACCGCCGTCTGCTACAACTGCCCGCCGGAATGGGCCGACTGGGCCGGCCAGCTCGCCGCCTTCGAAAAGGCGAGCGGCATCCATGTCCCCTTCGACAACAAGAACAGCGGCCAGGCGATCGCCGCCGCCCTGGCCGAGCGCGCCCACCCGGTGGCCGACGTGCTCTATCTCGGCGGCCAGGTCGGCATCCAGGCCAGGGACGACGGGCTCACCCAGCCGTACCAGCCCCAGGGGTTCGCCGCGATCCCGGCCGGGCTGAAGGATCCGGCGGGATACTGGTTCGCCATCCACAGCGGCACGCTGGGCTTTTTCGTCAACAAGGCAGCGCTGGGCGGACGGCCGGTGCCGCAGTCCTGGGCCGACCTGCTCAAGCCCGAATACAAGGGCATGGTGGGCTACCTCGACCCCTCCAGCGCGGCGGTGGGCTTCGTCAGCGCGGTGGCCGTCAACCTCGCCCTCGGCGGCAGCTACCAGGACTTCTCCCCGGCGATCGACTACTTCAGGAAGCTCGCCAAGAACGACCCGATCGTCCCCAAGCAGACCTCCTACGCCCGCGTGCTCTCCGGCGAGATCCCCATCCTGCTCGACTACGACTTCGACGCCTACCGCGCCGAATACACCGACAAGGCCCCCGTCGCCTTCGTCATTCCCCAGGAAGGCAGCGTGACCTTCCCCTACGTGATGTCGCTGGTGAAGGACGCGCCGCACGCGGCCAACGGGCGCAAGCTGCTCGACTTCGTGCTCTCCGATGCGGGCCAGGCGCTGTGGGCCCGCGCCTATCTGCGCCCGGTGCGCGACGTGAAGCTGCCGCCCGAGATCGCCGCGCGCTTCCTGCCGGCCTCCGACTACGCCCGCGCCCGCCCGCTCGACCTCGCGGCGCTGGCCGCGGCACAGAAGGGCTTTGCCGAGCGTTACCTGCGCGAGGTGCGCTGAATGGCGACGGCCCGTTCCCGGGAGCGGGGGAGGATCGTGCTGATGATCCTCCCCGCGGGGGCGATCTTCCTCGCCTTCTTCGTCTGGCCGCTGCTGCGCCTGCTGATGGTCGGCGCGTCGGGGCCGCGGGGGATCGCCGGCTACTGGACCGCGCTGGCCCAGCCGCGCCACCTCGAAAGCCTCGCCGTCACGGTGGTGCTCTCGGCGGCGGTGACCCTGGCGACGCTGGCCCTCGGCGGCCTGTGCGGGCTGTTTCTCGCCCGCCAGCATTTCCCGGGGCGGGCCGTGCTGGTGTCCGCCCTGACCCTGCCCCTCGCCTTCCCCGGCGTGGTGGTGGGGTTCATGGTGATCATGCTGGCCGGGCGGCAGGGGCTGCTCGGCCAGCTTTCCCGCGCGCTCGGCGGCGGGCGGATCGTTTTCGCCTATTCGATCGGCGGGCTCTTCCTCGGCTATCTCTATTTCTCCATCCCGCGCGTGGTCGCCACGGTGATGGCGGCGGGCGAGCTGCTCGACCGCGGACTGGAGGAGGCGGCGCGCAGCCTCGGCGCCTCGCCGCTGCGGGTGTTCCGCGACGTGATTCTTCCGGGCTTGCGTCCGGCGCTGATCTCGGCCGGGGCCATCACCTTCGCCACCTCGATGGGCGCCTTCGGCACCGCCTTCGCGCTGGCCACCCGCATCGACGTGCTGCCGATGGTCATCTACACGGAGTTCACCCTCGACAGCGACCTCGCCGCGGCGGCGGGCCTGAGCCTGCTGCTCGGCCTCGTCACCTGGGCGATCCTGGCGCTCGCGCGCAGTGCCGGCGGGCCCGGCGTGGCGGCGGCCGGATGAGCGCCCCCTCTCCCGCGCGCGGCCTCGGATTCTGGCTGCAACTCGCGCTCACGCTCGCGGTCTGCGTCTTCCTGGTCGCGCCGGTGGCGGTCTCGGTGCTGGCCGGGCTGACCCGCAATGCCTTCGTCGGGATCGCGAGCGGCCTGACCCTGCACTGGGTCGGGGCGGTGCTGGCGACCTATGCGCCGGCGATCCTGCTGTCGATCGAGATTGCCGCCCTCTGCCTCGCCGTGACGCTGCTGGTCGGCGTGCCCGCGGCCTACGGGCTCGCGCGCCTGCCGGGGCGCCCGGCCCGGCTGATCGAGGAGGCGCTGGTGCTGCCGGTCGCGGTGCCCGGTCTCGCGACCGCCCTGGCGATGGTCATCGCCTATAACGGCTGGGGCGCCTTTCGCGGGAGCCTGTGGTTCATCCTCGCCGGACACGTGCTGTTCACCCTGCCCTTCATGCTGCGTCCGGTGCTGGCGGTGATGGCCTCCGCCGATCTGCGCCGGCTGGAGGAAGGGGCCGCGAGCCTCGGCGCGGGGTTCCTCCGCCGCTTCCTCGACGTGGTGCTGCCCAACTGCCGCCCCGGCATCCTGGCCGGCGCGCTGGCGGTGGTCACGCTCTCGATGGGGGAATTCAACCTCACCTGGCTGCTCCACACCCCGCTGACCAAGACCCTGCCGGTGGGGCTGGCCGACGCCTATGCCTCGCTGCGCCTGGAAGTGGGCAGCGCCTACACGCTGGTGTTCTTCGTGCTGATCGTGCCCTCGCTGGTGGGCTTGCAGCTGGCCGCGCGCGGCTGGCGCCCCCGGCCGGCGAGCCACCTTCCGCCATCCCCCCTTCCGGGAGAAAGCCCATGACCGTTCCCATCCGCCTCGCCGGCTGCGCCAAGAGCTTCGGTGCCCATCGCGTGCTCGAGCCCACCAACCTGGAAATCGCCGCCGGCGAGACCCTGGTGCTGCTCGGCCCCTCCGGCTGCGGCAAGACCACGCTGCTGCGCCTGATCGCCGGGCTGGAGCCGCCCGACGCCGGGGGCGAGGTGCGCTTCGGCGCGCGCGACGTCACCGCCCTGCCGGTGGAACGGCGCAACGTGGGCATGGTGTTCCAGAGCTATGCGCTGTTTCCCAACATGACGGTGGCGGAAAACATCGGCTACGGGCTGAAGATCCGCCGCGTGCCCCGCGCCGCGCGGCATGCGCGGGTCGCGGAGATGCTGGCGATGATGCGCATCGGGGAACTCGCCGGCCGGGGCATCGACCAGCTTTCCGGCGGGCAGCGCCAGCGCGTGGCCCTCGCCCGCGCCATTGCCGTCGCCCCCGACGTGCTGCTGCTCGACGAGCCGCTGACCGCGCTGGACGCCAAGCTGCGCGAGGTGCTGCGGGTGGAGATCGACACGCTGCTGCGCCGCCTCGGCATCACCACGGTCTACGTCACCCACGACCAGGCCGAGGCGATGGCGCTGGCCGACCGGCTGGTGGTGATGGACCGCGGCCGCATCGCCCAGGTGGGCACGCCGCGCGAGATCTGGTTCCATCCCGCCGACCGCTTCGTCGCCGGCTTCATCGGCGCGACCACGGCGCTGCCCGGCCGGGTGGCGGGCGGGCGGCTGGAAGTCGTGGGGATGGCGCTGCCCTGGCCGGGCCCCCAGGAGGCAATACCGGGGGGGGCAATACCGGAGGGGGCCGTGCAGGTGCTGCTGCGCCCCCAGGCCGTGCGCCGCGCCGCGACCCGCCTGCCCGCCGTGGTGGGACCCCCCCACGTCCGCGGCGCGCGCCCGCCGCTGTCCCTCGGCCGGCCCCACGCCCCCCCCCACCGCCCCCACGCCCGCAAGCCCGCCATCAGTCACGAAATCACGCAGCAGGC
>CALNAL010000150.1 GCA_937874445.1 uncultured Acetobacteraceae bacterium
ACACCTAAGCCTTCGTCGGAAGCGTCAGATGTGTATAAGAGACAGGGAAATAATGAGGACGGCATACAAGATTACCTAACTCTGGGAATATGGCGATTTTCCTCGTGGAGGGAACGCTCTGTTACCCCTGAAGGAAAAGACGGCCAGGCACCAGACCATCCCTCATATCGATACGGAAAAGCAATCAGCGTGCATATGCGAGCGCGCCCGACGAGTTGCCTCAACAAGGAAAGCTAAACATGACAGTCAAAGTTGCCATCAATGGCTTCGGTCGCATCGGTCGTCTGGTGCTGCGTGCCATGGTCGAAGCCGAGCGCGACGACCTGGAGGTGGTCGCCATCAACGACCTCGGCAGCACCGAGGCGAACGCGCACCTCTTCCGCTACGACAGCACCCAGGGCCGCTTCCCGGGCGAGGTCGAGGCCAAGGGCGACGCCATCACGCTGCGCTACAAGGGCAAGACCTGGGGCCCCATCAAGGTGTCGGCCGAGAAGGACCCGACCAAGCTGCCCTACCGGGGCGTGGACGTGGCCATGGAGTGCACCGGGCGCTTCACCAAGAAGGCGGATGCCGCACAGCTCCTCGCGGCCGGAGCGAAAAAGGTGCTGATCTCCGCTCCCTCCGATGACGCCGAGGCCACCATCGCCTTCGGGGTCAACGAGAAGGCGCTGACCCGCGACATGACGGTGGTCTCCAACGGCTCCTGCACCACCAACTGCCTCTCGCCCGTCACCTGGGTGCTGCACAACACCTTCGGGGTCGAGCGCGGCTACATGGTGACGGTGCACTCCTACACCGGCGATCAGCGGGTGCTCGACACACTGCACAAGGATCTGCATCGTGCCCGCGCGGCGGCAGTCTCGATCATCCCGACCACCACCGGCGCGGCGAAGTCGATCGGCAAAGTGCTGCCGGATCTGCTGGGCAAACTGGACGGCACCTCGATCCGCGTGCCGACTCCGGTCGGCTCGGTGATCTCGCTCGACGTGGTGCTCAAGCAGAAGGCGACGAAGGAGGAGGTCATCGCGGCGATGCAGAAGGCGTCGGAAGGCTCCCTCAAGGGAATTCTCGAAATGAATTACGAGCCCCTGGTGAGCACGGACTTCGTCCACAACCCGGCCTCGGCGATCTTCGACGCCCCGCAGACCACGGTGGTCGATGGCGGTCTGGTGCGGGTGATGGCCTGGTACGACAACGAGTGGGGCTTCTCCAACCGCATGAGCGACACTGCCGTCTTCTGGGGCAATCTGTAGTCGTACGCGGATGCGTTGGGCCGTTCTGGATGAACGGCCCAACGCGCCACCGTGGACAGCCCCGGGGGAAACATCTTCCCCACGGAGGCCAAGCCAGACATCACGATATCCTGTCCGGCACTCCTGAATTTTTGACCAGGGGATCCGGCCGGCCGATCCAAGGTGGCTGATTTTTCATGAAACCGTGGCGCCGCACGAAAGAGGCCGCCACATTTTTGATCCAAAGCCCACGGAACCTCGTGACCTCGAAAGGAGGTTTCCGCCATGACCGAAATTCGCATTGCCCGATGCCTCGGCATCTTCATGCTCGGCGTCACTCTGCTGACGCCCTTGGCGGCCAGCGCGCACCCCCGTGGTCCCGGGTACCGCGGTCCCCCCCCATGGCACGACTACCGGCATCACGACAACACCGGGGCGATCGTCGGCGGGGCCCTGCTGGGGCTGGGGATCGGCGCGGTGCTCGGAGGCGCGG
>CALNAL010000151.1 GCA_937874445.1 uncultured Acetobacteraceae bacterium
CATACGACCGCTGCGCATGTCTCGTGGGCTCGGAGATGTGTATAAGAGACAGGCGTTTCGCTTTTCCACTCTACGGTTCAATATAATGGAGGGGCAATATTCAGCCAAGCGGTGCCTGACGGGCCGAATGCCATAGGATCAGGAGCATGGGTGATTGGAAAACGACGTCGAAATACTGACTCAAGCACTTGAAGGAGCACTCGCGGCACGCGCCGAATGGGAAAAAGGAAAGACTCTTCTTGGGCGGTATCCGATCGGAGCCGAGGTAATGGGTCCCCTTGAAACTGCCATCGAAGCTTGTGAAATTTACAGAAAAGTAGCCGGAAGCTATATCTTTTCAGGATGTTCCGTTGTTGTTTCCGGTTCGATGTTGGCGGCTCCGCTCCTCGCGCGGGCCGACCCCAAGTACGGGATGGGAATTCCCCGCGCGATTGAGTGGTTCAAAAAAATTCTTACCAGAACCAAAGAGACTGGCAGCTACGCCGTCGCCATTTGGGGCATGAAACTCGATAAGCCCGTTGAAATCATGGACGGGTACCTCGTGCAGCCCTACGCCGAGGCTCCCGATTTCCCCATAAAGCGGCGCATAAACGGTTTAACGCGCAAGGTTGGGGACGGTAGAGTTTGGTACTCTACGCGATTTTACGATGCCCCTGGCGCGATCATGACCCGTGCCGTAAAGGACTTTCCATATCGCGGGTGCTCCGATTTACCATTCAAGGAGTTGCGCCGGCTGGCAGGCGACACATCGGATCTCTTGGCTCTTTTGCAGGCGAGCATAACAGGCGACCCGCTCGTTGGGGCCAGCTGGTTTTCCTATGAGGATGATGAATTCAATTTCAATGACCGTGAAAACCACCTGTCCTGGCATGTGCCGGAGGTGGAACCAATTGTTCGCAACCATGTAAATGTCACCGCTGAGAGTCTTGCCGCCGTAAATGCGGCACTCAAGAAGCTCCCGGATGATTGCCGCGAGAAGTTGAGCAGATCCGCCCATCGCTACGTGCTCAGCCTGTGCCGGCATCAACCCATCGATAGAATCCTCGATCTGGCGATTGCATTCGAGATAATGACCGGTGGCGGCAAGGGGGATAACGCACCCCCCAGCTGGAAAGTCTCCGTGCGCTCGGCCCAGCTGATCGGAGGCACCCTGGAGCGTCGGCAATGCATTCGCGAGGCATTGGGCTCCCTCTATAAGCTTCGCAACGCCAGCAGCCACGGTGGGTCTCCCCAGGATGCCAGGCTGAAGGACATCCTGGCCACGTGCAGCAGCATCTATAGAAGGCTCGTGGATAGCGTACTCGCGCCCGGTGCCTCGCTGGATTGGTCTGCCATCGAGCTTGAGCCGCGCACGAGGGAATAGTGCCCGGGGTAGTCACTCAGAGGGTATGCGTGGCTTTTCCGGTGGCATCCCAAGGCGGTATCTACAGCTGCTCTTCCGACCTACGTGAGGGGAATTTTGGGAGCGCATGCCGAAGAGAAACGGCGACTGGATCTTAAAGAATCGCAGGTGCAGGGGGCCGTCGCCCCCTGCCGGGTCCAGGGCAGCGCCCTGGCCTTTCGCGCCGATGCACGTGCGGGTCAGTCGGAGGCGGCGGTGCCTTCGCGGTGGGGGTCGGCGGCGGCGCGGAGGCCCTGAGGGGTGAGGGCGATGATTTGCAGGCCGGCGATGGATTTGTAGTCCTGCACCTGGTGGCCCTGGGCGGCGAGGGGGGCGCGCAGGGCCGATGCGGAGCTGTTCTCCTCCAGGTCGGCGGTGGCGCCCGTCGTGGAGACGTGGGCCAGGGCGACCGTTTCGGCGGGCGTGAGGTGCCAGTCCAGCAGCCCGAGCAGGGCCTCGGCGACGTCGCCGATGATGCGCGCGCCGCCGGCCGAGCCGAGGACGAAGCGCAGGTTTCCGCGGGTGTCGAACACCAGGGTGGGCGACATCGAGGAGAGCGGGCGCTTGCCGGGGGCGACGCGGTTGGCGACCGGGCGGCCGCCGAGGGCGGGGGCGAAGGAGAAGTCGGTCAGTTCGTTGTTGAGCACGAAGCCGCCGACCACGATGCGGCTGCCGAAGACGTCCTGCACGGTGGTGGTCAGGCTGATGGCGTCGCCGGCGTCGTCCACGATGGACAGATGCGAGGTGCCGTGCTCGGGCTGGGGCGGCTCGGGGGCGAGGTTGGGCGTGGACCAGTCGGGGTT